>JBDSZD010000194.1:0-27008 GCA_039925325.1 Sphingomicrobium sp. | reverse complement strand
GGATGCGGCGGAAAGCCGCTCTTCGCGGCGATCTTGTCGTCGTTCCAGACGCGGATCCTCCCCCACCCCATGCGCGCGGGCTCATGATAGCTGGCGAAGGAAAAATGGTGGCGGGCGTCCAGCCAACCGTGGTCGGCGTGGCCGAGGCTTTCAAAGGTGCGAATGTCAATCATGGACGTTAGATGGTTGTCCCTTTGGGTCCAAATCAAGTGTCAGCAATGTAACCGGGGACCGGGACCTTCGATCCGCTTTACGCAAGATCAAATCCCGCTACACCCAAGGGTAGTTGGCGTAGAGCAGGTGTTGCGCATCGATGAATGAGCTCAGCGGTGTTCGCGCGGCAGGTTCCACGGCATTTCTCGATGGCGGGGGAAGCTGCGGGCGATTGATCGCCGAGCGCGAGTGGGCCGCCACGGCGCTTGGCCCGATCGGGCATTGGCCGCAGAGTCTCAAAACCGCCACGGCCATCCTGCTGCGCTCCCCCGTGCCCATGGTGATGCTGTGGGGAGAAGACGGCGTCATGCTCTACAACGACGCTTATTCCGCCTTCGCGGGCGGGCGGCATCCGCAATTGCTTGGGTCGAAGGTGCGCGAAGGGTGGCCCGAGGTTGCGGACTTCAATGATAATGTCATGCGGGTCGGTCTGTCCGGGGGGACACTCGCCTATCGCGATCAGGAGCTAACGCTCCACCGCCACGGGACGCCGGAACAGGTGTGGATGAATCTGGATTATTCCCCGGTTCTTGATGAGAGCGGTCAACCCGCCGGCGTTCTCGCCATCGTCGTCGAAACCACCGAACGCGTGACTGCTGAAAAAGGATTACGCGAGCGCGAGGAGCGACTGAGCTTTTTCGACGATCTGGGCCTTGCGACTCGCGCTTTGGCCGATCCGTTCGAGATCATGGCTGTGACCGCGCGCATGCTCGGCCAGCATATGCACGCCTCGGTCTGCGCCTATGCCGACATGGAGCCCGACGAGAATGGCTTCACCATTCGCGGCGATTGGGCGGCTCCAGGATCGACGAGCATCGTTGGGGCATACTTGCTGACCGATTTCGGGGAAACGGCGTTCCGGGAGCTTAGCGCAGGCCGGCCGCTGATCACACGCGATACGCTGCTGGAACTCGGACCAGACGAAGGCGCCGGCCTGCTCAGCCTCGGCTTAAAGGCGACAGTGTGCGCGCCTTTCATCAAGGCGGGCCGATTGGCCGCGTTAATGGCGGTCCACCAGGCTGAGCCGCGCAACTGGACCGAGTCGGACCTTTCCATGATCTCCGAGGCGACCGAACGATCCTGGGCCTATATCGAACGCACCCGGAGCGAGGTCATCCTTCGCGAGAGCGAAGCCCGGCTCCGTGGCGTATTGGATGGAATGGGCGAGAGTCTTGCGGTCCTCGACCGCGACTACCGCATTGTTGACCTCAACGCGGAAGCGCTGCGGATGGACAGTCGTCCGCGCCAAGAGATCATCGGCAGGACGCATTCGGAAGCGCATCCCAACGCATCTCCGGAACTCGAAGCCCGCTATCGGAAAGCGATGTCGGAGCGCGTTCCGGTCAGCCTCGAGCATCTGTACGAATGGCCGGACGGACGCGAAACCTGGATCCGCATGCGCGCATTTCCGATCGAGGACGGCTTGGCGATATTCTACAGCGACATAACCGAGCGCAAGCAAGCGGACGAAGCTCTGCAGCTTGCAAGCGAGCGTGCCCATGCCGAGGCAGCAGAGCGGGAAGCGATCCTCAGCCAGCTTGGCGAAGGGGTGATCGTAGCGGACTCGGAGGGTCACATAATTTTTGTAAACGAGGCTGCGGAGCGCCTGCATGGCGTCAAGCTGCTCGGAATTGAGCCGGACCGTTATTCCGAAACCTACCACCTGCTGACCGAGGCGGGAAAGCCCCACCCGCCGCTCGAACTTCCGCTAGCTCGCGCTGTGCTGCGCGGTGAAACGGTGGTGGAGGCTCGCTGGCGCATCCGGAGGCCGGACGGAACGGAAGTTCTGGCGATTGGGAACGCGAAGCCCGTGACCGATGCGGACGGGAAACGCATTGGTGCCGTGTTGACAATCCGCGACGAAACCGAGCGGCACGCGGCCGAGGCAGCGCTCGCGGAAAGCGAAGAGCGGCTCAGGCTGGCGACAGAAGCGGCCGAGATCGGGTTCTGGGATCTGGACCCTGCGAACGATCACCTTTTCTGGCCACCGCGGGTCAAAGCGATGTTTGGGATCAGCCCAAACGTGTCCATCTCGATGACCGATTTCTACGCCGGGCTGCACCCGGACGACCGCGAGCACGTCAGTGCCGAGTTCGCACGGGCCATCGACCCGCAAGCGCGCGCGCTTTACGATGTCGAATATCGCACTATCGGCAAAGAGGATGGGGTCGTTCGGTGGGTGGCGGCCAAGGGTCAGGGTTTATTCGATCAAAAAGGAGAATGCGTTCGCGTCCTCGGCACGGCCATCGATATTACGGAGCGCAAGCGGGCCGAACAACATCAGCGCCTGCTGATCGACGAGCTAAGCCATCGCGCCAAGAATCTGCTCGCAATCGTCCAGGGCGTGGCGCAGCAAAGTTTCAAGGGCGAGCGTTCCCGTGATCAGATGGTGGCGGCGTTCGAAGGCCGGCTCGGCGCATTGTCCGCCGCCCACAACATCCTGACCCGCGAACGGTGGGAAAGCGTGCCGGTCCGTCAGTTGATTGGAGACACGCTTGCCGCCGTTCGCCCCATCGACGAACGCATCCGGCTGCAAGGGGCAGACACCTTGCTGCCGCCGAAAACCGGTGTCTCGCTGGCGATGGCCATTCACGAGCTCGCTACCAATGCACTGAAATATGGCAGCCTCAACAATGATGTCGGGACCGTTGTGGTGAGCTGGTCGGCCGAAGGCGGTCGCATGCATCTGGAATGGCGGGAGCAGGACGGCCCAATCGTCCATCCGCCCACCTCCCGTGGGTTCGGAACGCGCATGATCGAACGCGGCCTCGCGTCCGAATTCGGCGGGACGGTCGTCATCGACTTTGCACCGACAGGCGTGGTCTGCACGGTTGATGCGCCGCTTCCGGGCGTCGATGGATGAACGTCCTGGCGGGGAAAAAGATATTGCTCGTCGAGGACGAAGCAATCATCGCCTTTGCCGTCGAGGATATGCTCGCCGATCTCGGGTGCGAGGTCGTCGGACCCGCGATGCGCCTGGACGAGGCGACGATTCTTGCCGCTACGGCTGAGATCGACGCCGCCATCCTCGACGTCAACCTCAACAATTTGCGCTCCTATGCTGTCGCCAAGGCGCTGGAGCAGCGTGGCGTGCCGTTCGTGTTCGCGACCGGCTACGATCACGAAGGTCTGGAATGGATCGGGCCGGCAGCCGACGTGATCGCCAAGCCGTACCGCAAAGAGCAGGTGGAGGCAGCGCTGCGCCGGATGCTCGGCTAAGCGCTGCCCGGAACATCAAACGCGATTAAGCAAAGCCTTGATGCGATGGACCTCGCGACCGGTGCGCACAACGATCGTCACCGGTTGATCGTCTTTCGCCTTCTGCAGCGCCTTGGGCATGTCGAAAATCAGAAAACCGCCCCACGCTTCCTTTGGGCCAACCGCCAGTGGGCGCAGCACGCCGTTCAGTCCGCCGAGCAATTTCGCGCCCGGAAGTTGATCGGAGAGTTCGTCCATCTTGAGCGCATTGTCGCCCACATCCTCACGGCTGAGCGTGCCGCCGGTGACGCTCGCGGCGGTGCCGCCGCTGTTTTGCGCATCGGCATAGGCCGACAGGTTTGCCTTGACCGCGCGATCGACGGATCGGCCGATGGCAACCTCTTTCTCGACCAGCTTTTCACCCTTGTCGAACACCGCCACTGGAACTTCGGCAAGCAAGGTCCCGTTGGGAAGTTCAACGCTCACTTGGTCCGGCCCGAATTCGAAGGCGGGTTGCCCAAGGTTCATGACCAGTACGCGGACCGCTCCGCGCTTCGTGATCCGGCTGCCCGGAGCGATCACGCGCATCAGCGTTTTGTCGGTTCGAACATCGACGACCTGAAGCCCGCCGCGGCCCTTCAGCACCGTGCCGTCGCCTTGCGAGAATTCGAGTTTATAGTCGGTCGCGGCCGCTGGGGCCGCCAGAAGTAACGCGAGAGTCCCGCCAACGATTATCCTGCGCATTATCCATCCCCTATTTTTTAGCGCGTTCAGGGTGAACTCCGCCGTCCCCCGGTTACCTAAGTATCTATCACGGTCAGGCGGATTTGTCCTTGCGAATTGCTGAACCGAGTCAAGTCGTTCGGGCGATCCCTCGCCTGAGCGAGCGGAACCAATAGCCCGCTTACCAATGGTGCCAGGAGAGGACTCGAAGGAAGTCGATAAGATATTGAAAAAACAGTTAGATTTTTAGGTTGATTGCGAAAAGGCCCCCAAATAGGCCCCCACGCTGTTCAGTTGCTCGGCAATATATTTGGGCTCATCAGCCGATTGATCGACTGATTCGCTCCCGATCAGGGCGCACATTCCCCAACGTTCATGTTCAGTTTGAACCAGTCGAATACTGCAGGTGCAACCTGAGGGTGAGCAACGTTCTATAGCATCCGCGTTGCGACTTGGCAGGCCGCCTCGATTATTGCCTGGCGCCTCCGGGCGTTCTCCTAGGACAAGCTGACCATGAATTGGTGGATATCCCCTCTTGCGGTCGTCGCAATGCACGAACCGTCATCCGCCAAATCGCCGTTCGCCTTCCCGGTGGCGCGGCGGCGTCGCGACCGTTAATTGGTCCATATTGGTGGCCAAGGCTAACCGCAGCTGGGCGTCGGCCAGCAGCGTGCTGGCATGGCTTTCAAGCCGCCGGATGGATGCTGATTCTGGTCGGTGATCAACGCGCATTCCGCTAAACCTTTCTATCTATATCTTTTTTTACATAATGGGTGTAGACCGATTGTTAACAATAGTTTAACGAAGGTTGTATTCCCAGATTGCAAGCAGTTCGGTAGCGTTGCGGAAAGGGCGGCAATGGTCAGTCGAAACAGGGTCGCAGTCGTGGCCGAAGCGGAGGATTTCTACAGCGCCGGACTCGCTGCGGTGCTGAAGCATCAGGTTGGCTTCGCAACCGTGCTCCGGGCCAGAAATGTGGATCAGCTGCTTGCAATTGCGGCCAAGTCTTCGCTCGACCTGGTGACTATCGGGGATGACCTTCCGGGGAGCAATGGCGCGCAAACCATCGGCGAGCTCCACTCTCAATATCCCGACCTTCGCATGGCCGTTTTCTCGCGCAGCTCCGACGTTAGGGAAATACTGAGTCTGCTTGCTGCCGGCGCGCACGGTGTCATCTCAAAACAGACTTTCGATTGCGCGGAACTGCTGTGTGCGCTGAGAACGATCAGCGAAGGGGGCGTTTTCGTGCCGCCGATGGTCGAACTCGACAATCTGGAGTTCGGTGGCCGAGGGGGGCCGCTGACCGGACTGACCGAGCGCCAACAGCAGGTCATCAAGCTTCTTTCAGAGGGTCATCCGAACAAGGTGATAGCACGCAAATTGGGGATATCCCCAAGCACCGTGAAGGTTCATGTCCATGCGGCATTCCGTGCGCTGGGCGTGCACAGCCGGCTGGCCGCGGTGGCGGCATTTCGACCATCGCCGCTCATGGCGGCGTCGCGGCGCTGAGGCGGGCCGGATTTCGCTAGAAGCCCGTTCCGCGAAACACAACGGGCACCGTCCGCAAGATGATCCAGATATCGCTGCGTAGCGACCGTATCCGGGCATATTCGCAGTCCAGATCGACACGGCGGAGGAAGGTCACCTCATTGCGGCCGCTGACGGTCCACAGGCCGGTGATGCCGGGCCGCATCGAGCAGTAGATCGGGAAGCGCCCGGCATAGAAGTGGACCTCATCGGTCGCCAATGGCCGCGGGCCGACGATGCTCATGTCGCCGCGAAGGACGTTGAAGATCTGGGGAAGCTCGTCGATGCTGTAACGGCGCAGGAAGCGGGTGATCGCCGTGGTGCGCGGATCCTTGCGGAGCTTGCGCGCGACCTGCCACTCCGCGTTGAGCGCGGGCGAGTTGTTCAGCAGCGCGTGTAGCAGAAGATCGGAATTGCACCTCATCGTCCGGAACTTGAGGCAGCCGAAGACCTTCCCATCCCGGCCGAAGCGCGGATGACTGTAGAAGATCGGTCCCGGGCTGCTCAGAAAGACCAGCACGGCGGCAATGACCATAACCGGCCAGAGGACCAGCAGGGCTGCCGAGGCAATGATGACGTCCAGGTGCCTTTGCAGCGCGTCCGAATAGGGATCTCGTGAAGCGGGCGCCGAGGGCGCTACCCAGCCCTGCTCGACCAGTGGCTCGTCGCGAACCAGGCCGAACAGCGGCGTTACGCTTTCGGATTTCGGAGACAGGGCCGTCTGGGCCTGCGCGCCGATAATGGCGGGTTCTGATCGCGGAGCTGCCAGCCCTTCGACGTGCGCGTTCATGCCCTGTTCCTAGCAGCTGCGGCGCTCGCGTCGCGGTTGGATTGGGCGTCAGGATGGCATTGTAAGAAAACTTTAACAGTTGGCCTTAGGGCTTAGTCTCTTATAGTCTCTTAGGATTACTCCCTCGGAACAGCCGGGTTTCCGAAAATTTCGAGCAGTGGCCGAACTGCATTCCGAAGCGCGTGGATGCTGACCGGATACGGGTGCAGCATGGTGTAGGCTCTTTTCCCTGCAAGCGCCCGAAGAGCGTGTCCGTGATAAATCTCTTCCGCCTGATCCAGCAGCGCATTCCGGCGGCCGGGGAAGGCGAACAGATACTTTTGATAGCAGGACAGCAGGCTGGCCTGTTCGAACATGAACGACGCCGCCATTTGCGTTGCCACGCGCTCGACCGGCGCCGTCTTCACGCTGATATCCGGCGAATCCCTACTGATCGCAACGATGATGACATCCAGGCCGGATTCGAGCTTGCAGGCCTCGCGACCGAACAGCGCCGTCGGGGTTAAGTCGATCGACTGCTGGTCCATCAAGGCGTGATGGGCAAAGCGGATGATCTTACTGGTCAGCGAATTGCGCCGCTCGCTCCCGGGAACTTTGGGAGCAAGCCAGCGGGCCGCCCGCTCCGCAACCGCGACGCGAAGCCGCTCCTTGCGGCCGGCATGCCGCCGATAAAGCGGCAGGTCTCGAAGGTACCAGGGACGCGCTTCAAGGTGATCCGGCAGGCCGACCATCCGGTCTCGGTCGGCGTCGAGATAGATCCACTCGTCACCGACGAACTTGGCACCGTCCGCCATGAAGGACAGCAGGGTTCCGGTCTTGCTGCCATGCGACCAGCCAGTGACCAGCACGCCCTTCCCCGAATGTTCGAAGGCGGCGGCATGGACCGGTACGATGCCCCGTGCCAGCATCGCCAAATTGATCAGCGGCCTGAGGAGCGGGATGGCCGGAAGCCCGGATTCGCAGGTGATCTCGATCCGTTTGTCGAACGTTTCGAACGCCAGCTGCGTGCGTGCCCGCGCCAGGTTGTGACTGCGGAGCAGGACGAACTGGCCGTCCGTGTAGCCCACGTCCTCTCGCCCCAGATGGCAAAGCGGTGCTTCGATCGGCAGCGCATCGACGAAGTGGATGACGATCCCCGGTTCACGCGAAAGCGACGTAGGAAGTAGCCCGATCTGCCCGCTGACCTTCCCGATGTCGCCGGGCGACGGGTGGATCAGGCGGATCCCGAGCAGGCCGTGAATGTCGTAATCGACGCAACCCGCGTCTGCCGTGTCTGGCAAATCCGCGACTGATGGACGCGGCTCCAAAAAGGGAACGTTCATCCGGAGCGCGCTCCTAGGAACGCGCGATCCGGCGTTGCATCCGGGGCCTCCGAAACCGTCTTACTGGCGAGGACCGAGCGGTAGACGGAAATTACCTGCTCGGTGATCGCGCTTTCGCACAGATGCTCCACCGACACTCGGCCAGCAACTCGCGCGCTTCGGCGCAGGACCTTTTCGAGCGAGTCGGCGATCGCCTCGGGCGTCTCGTCCCGGCAAAGCTCGCAGCCTTCGACTCGCCCGATCCGATGTTCCACGTCGCCAACGGCAACCGAGACGACCGGCAGGTCGCAAGCGAGTGCTTCCTTGACGACGTTTGGCGACCCTTCCTGCATGGAGGTGAACACTAGAGCGTCGGCGGCGCACATATATTTCGGGATGTCGGTGTGCGGCGTGCCCCAAGCCACGATCAGCCGGGCCGGAAGACGCCGATTGAGGATCGCGACTGCCGCTTGGGCGAGGGCTAACCGCTTCCGTTTCTGCTCCGGGTTGCCGACGAACAGCACCAGTCGCTCGTCCGCCGGCAGTCCGAGCTGCGCCCGCGCTTGGTCCCGCGGCATGGTCTGGAATAGGCCGAAATCGATGCCGGACGGGATCACGAAAGTGCTCCGCGTCGGCCCCAGGTGGCTCGCCATGTGCGCCGATACCATGATGACTGCGTCCGCTTTCGAGGCGACGAAACGGCTCAAACTCCGATTCATCTCGCCTGCAAGCGTTTGGCGTCCGTCCTGGTCCGAAACGATGCCCAATATGTCGCTTCCACGCAGGGTGACGACGTAGGGCAGCCGCTTCGGCAATGCCATCAGCCCGCTCTGGCCGAACTGCGCGTGGATGAGATCGTATTGGGTCGAGCGGAGCTTTCGGCGAACTGCCAGCCACGCCTTGGCGTAGCGCCAGGGATTCTTGCGGCCATTGAAGTGGAAGACGTCGACGTCGACTCCGGCCGCTTGGAGGAAATCGGCCTGCCGCTTGATGAAATGGCTGGTGCGCGGCCGGCCGGGCGAGGGCCAGTTGGTCGTAATCATGAGGACCTTGAGCACGGTGTTCCTGAACGCGTCTCCCGCCAGGACGTTCGGCGCGATCCGCCGCCCCTGGTCCGTCTGCCCGTCGAGGATGAGGAAGCGCGACACTAGGCAGCGCGCTCCGCCCGACGCAGGCGGTCGGTCAGCCGGTAGGGGGCAAGACTGCCCAGCACCTTGGCGCGGATCACGGCCGGTCCATCCAGGCCATGCGCTTCCACGCGAGGCATACGGTAAGGGTCCGTGGTCGCCGTGACCCGACCGAGATCGTAGGTCGCCGCCAGCCGGTACCCCGCGGCCTCCACGGCACGGACATAGGCCGCAGGCACGAAACCGAGCCGGGTCGCGCCATAGGGATAAGCATAGGCCGGAGCGTCCCCAAGTCGCGAGCCCAGGATCGCCCTGCACAGCTCGGCTTCTTCCACCAGTTGGTCCGGCAAGCACGAAAACGCCTTCAGGTGACGATGGGAGTGGCCGCCGACCTGCACGAGGCCGGACTCGAGGCATCGCTCGAGTTCGCCCCAAGTCAGAGGCCGCCATGCATCGGGATTGGTCCGCGTGCGGTTTTTCAACGACCATGCATCGAACGGCGCTGGATCCTTGCTGCCGATTAGGCTGGTGACGACGAACACGGTCGCAGGCACGTCATGACGCTTCAGGATGGGCAGGACCTGCGTGTAAAAATTTGCATAGCCGTCGTCGAAGGTCAGGGCGACCGCCGGCCGGTCGGGTGCTGGATCCGCCTGGCAGCGAGAGAGAATTTCAGTCAGCGGGACGATGTCGGCGCAACGCTTAATTGCGGCGATCTGGCGATCAAACATGGCCGGGGCGACGTTCCAGTCGTCCAGGCGTGGATCGACAAAACTCAAGTCGGCCACGCGATGGTAAGCGAGGATGCACCCGACCCCTGCGGTTTGGCGAACCAGCGGGACCGCGGCTACCGCTGCAAGTCCGGCACCGCCCTTGATAACGCGCTTGACCTGCATGGGTGAGAGCATCCTACCGCTCACTCGCGAGCGTCGGCCGGCGCTGACTGCTCCGGCGTTTCGCCACCACGCGTTGCAACTCATCGGAGGCGCGGTGGTGATCGTCGTTGCAAAGGATGATGGCGCCGGGAACCCAGCTGAATACCTCCCGGTATATCGCCCGCCTCCGGGTCATCGAGTCTACCGAATATTCGCCCTTGCGGGCGAATGCCTCCTCCGGGCTGACCTCTACGAAGACCGGCACGTCCGGCACGGGGGTGATGCGCGAAAACCAACGCAAATAGCGCCAGTGACGGCCATCTGCGATGTCCGTGATCCGGTCATAGAAATAGCGGTCCATGATCAGGACCTGTCCCCGGACCTTTTCGACGTACACACGATAGACAAGGAATGTGGCAAGATCGCCAAGATCCACCCACCGCCGCAACTCCTTATTCCAGATGATACGGCGGCGAATCTCAAGAAACATCGCCTTCGCGCGACCGGACTTTGCGGAGAAGCCTTCGCCAGTGTCATGTGCGGCACGCGACCCCGGCCGCCGCGAGCATATGGTACGGAGGAATGCGTCGCGAAGATTCCGGACGTAGGCGTAAAGGCCGACCTGCTTGTTCATGTGGAAGATTACGGCAGGTGCGCCATTCTTTTCGAGGTTAGCCTTCAGCGCTTCGGCCAAGGTCGACTTGCCCGCCCCATCCAGTCCTGACAGTGTGACCAGCATCCCAACGCTCCCCGCGCAAACGGAACAACCATATACAATCCTTCCGACACCGTTCGCGGCCCCAGCCGCCCGGTGCTCGACAACTCGCGTCGGGATCAGGGCTGGCGTCGCGCGTTGCCGGCGAAAGAAAGTCAGCCGCTGCTGAAGGCGACGTCCCGCGCCTGCCGGCCAGTGTTTAACTTCTGCTCGGCAACAGCCAAGGCAAGAGTTTTACGCGCCATAGGTAGCCGTGCGGCAGCCCCTCTCCTTCGCGATCCGGTCACCGGGACCAAAACGTAAATTAACATTCGGTTTAACCAAGTTCCAGACGGTTACCGGTTAAGCCTCCAGCGGAAAGCCGGAAATGGTTCCGTTCAGGCGAGACGCTTGTCCAGCTTGAACCACGGCTTAGGGATGCCCAGCCGCCACGGTTCCATCTCCGCAATCAGGCCTCCCGCTGACCCGGCGTCGGAGTCATCGGCTGCCGGCGAAACGACAGGGACTAACCCGTTCTGCTTAATCCCTTTTAGTCAGGCTTGCGGTTGCTGATTGGGGTTATGGTCCTAGAAACGGAGCGGGGCCGCGGGACCCGTCTTGCGCAACGTTGCAAGTCCAAACGTCCGCGGGACCCTGCTGCAGAAGTTTGTAAAGGACCAAGCCATGCGGTGTGCCGTTTGCGCAATACTTCTCGCCTTTGCCGCAGTTCCAGCAGCTGCCGCCGCCCAAGTTAATGCGTCGGCCAGCGCACCGATGTTGGTCCCGGCCGTTGATCCGTCGGCGCTGAGAGCAACCGCTCCGATCGGCCCTCTCGATCGCTTGGAAGTGATTGTCTTTCGCGAACCGGAGTTGTCCGTTGCCGACACGCCGGTCGACGAGAGCGGGCGGATCATGTTGCCGCTTGCCGGTGAATTTTCGGCCGCAGGGAAATCAGCGCAGTCGCTCGCCACGGAGATAAGCCAGCGCCTCCGCCAATACTTGCGGAACCCGGAAGTCGCCGTGCGCGTGAAACAGGCCGCAAGCAAGCGCATCACGGTTGCTGGATCGGTCATGCAGCCGGGTGTATTTCCGGTGGAAGGCCGCGTGACATTGCTGCAGGCGGTCGCGCTTGCCCGCGGGCCTTCGCAGGTCGCGGACCTTGATACCACGCTGATCTTCCGGACGCAGAACGGCCAGAAAACGGTCGCCAAATTCGACATCGGAGCCATCTCGCGCGGCAAGGCGCCGGATCCCGAAGTCCTTCCCGGCGACACGATCGCGGTCGGCAGTTCGGGCCTGAAGACAGCTTGGCGCGACATCACTATGGGACTGCGCTCATTCAACATCTTCAGAATCATTCCATGATCAGCGTGGTGCAGGCGACTGGCCCGCATGAGGGAGGGAAGCATGAATAATCTCGTCCCAGCTGCTCCGGCGGGGTTCGCCGAAGCAGAGTTGACGCCCTTCCGCCGCTTCACGCCGCAACCGACGCCGCTTGAGCAGGTTGCCGCGAGCGTTTACCGCCAGCGCCAGCTTGCCGGGCTGATCTTCCTCGCAACCCTTCTGGTCGGCGCGCTCATCACGTATTACAGCCCGCGTCAGTTCACCGCATTTGCGACCGTCAACCTGGAGCAGCAGGCGCCGCGGGTGCTGGCCGATGCGGAGCTCGATCCGCTGCCAAACGTGGCGGATTCGGATCGTTTCCTCCAGACGCAGCTTGACCGCGTCCGCAGCCGCAATCTTGCTGAAGGGGTGATCGCCAAGCTCGGGCCAACCAAGTCGTCGGCACTCGTCCAGGCGCTGGGCCTTGAGCCGGCCCCGCGCGCGGAGCAGCGAGAGCAAGTGATCGCCGGCCTTCAGGAACGGGTCGATGCGCAGCTCGGCCTCAACACGCGGCTGGCGCGTATCTCCTTCACCAGCGGCGACCCGAATATGTCGGCGCAGGTCGCCAACGCCTTCGCCGACGCGCTGGTGACGTCCAACCTCGACGCCAAGTTCGATGCGTCGACCAAGGCCAAGCAATATCTGCAAGGCCAATTGGGCCAGGCCAAGGGGCGACTCGAAGGGTCGGAACGCACCATGCTCGCCTATGCCCGTTCTGCCGACCTCACCACGACCGTGGTTGCGTCCGTCGGGGACAAGGAGAATCGCGTTGGTTCGCTTCGTGCGCAGCAGCTTGGACTACTGACCGCCAATCTCACCGATGCGACCGCGCGGCGGATCGATGCCGAGCAGACCTGGCTACAGGTCCGGGGAACCTCGCCGATGTCGCTTCCGGATGTGCAGACCAACGGCGCAGTGCAGACTTTGGTCGCGCAAAAGGCGGCGGCGGAGGCCGCGTTGCAGCAGGAACGGCAGCGGCATACCGACGCATATCCATCGGTCCGCGAGGCGGCGGCCAAGATACAGACGCTCAACAGCCAGATCGGGTCCGTCGCGCAGAACATCAAGAACAGCTTCTATGGCCGTTACGCGGCGGCCACTCAGCAGGAGCGGCAGCTCGCAGGCAACGTCGCGGGCTTGCGCAACGCCGCCATGGCAGAGCGGGAACGCAGCGTCGGCTACAATAGCCTTCAGCGTGAAGTGGAAACCAACCGGGCGTTCTACGAAGGCCTGCTGCAGCGATACAAGGAAGTGGCCGCCGCGTCCGGCGCGCTGGTCGCCAATATCACCGTGCTCGACCACGCCACTGCTCCGCTCGAGCCAAGCGCACCCAACGTAACCCGGAACATGGCACTTGCAGGCATGACCGGCATAATCCTGGCCCTTATGTTCGGCGCCGTGCGGGAGCGCATGCATCGCGTGATCCGCTCCGTCGAGGATGTCGAGGACGGCCTCGACCTTCCGGTGCTGGGTGTCGTTCCTCTGCTTGGCGGGCGCAAATCGATGAAGGACGCGCTGGAGGATCCGCGTTCGGCCCAATCGGAAGCGTATAACTCCATCGCGGTCGCGCTTGACGAGACTAGCCCTGGTGCTTTTCCGAAGACGCTCCTGATTACCAGCAGCGCTCCCTCTGAAGGGAAATCGACGACCGCCGTTGGTCTAGCCCGCAGCTTCGCGGACATGGGGAAGAGAGTATTGCTCGTCGACGGCGACCTTCGGCACCCGTCGCTGCGCAAGTTGATGGGGGACATGGACGGTCCGGGCCTGTCGGACGCGCTGCTCGGCACCGCTGAGGGGTTCACCATAATACTCCGGGACGAGGACCACGGCTTCGACGTGGTTGGTGCCGGGCAATCGCCGTCCAATCCCATCGCACTTCTTTCGACGCACGGCATGAGCAGCGTATTGGAGCGGTTGGGGGCCGAACATGACGTCGTCGTCATCGATGGGCCGCCGATCCTTGGCCTTGCCGACGCGGTTCTGCTGGGCCGCAGCGTGACGGCCATCCTTCTCGTTGCCGAGGCCAACCGCACGGATCTCAGCCAGCTGGAAATGGCGCTGGCGCGGCTTGGAATGGGCAACGTCGTCGGCGGGATCATCACCAAATTCGATCCGAAGGCGGCCGGGGTCAGCTACGGCAGAATGGACTATTACGCCTACTAACAGAGAGGGCGGCGAGTGTTGAATGAAACGGCACGAGCGCTCCTGGTGAGTGACGACGTTTCGGCCGTTGGCTCGTTCGTTCCGCGTGGGGGCGTCACTTACGTCGACAAATGGATCGCGCTAGCGGGCCTGTTCGCCCTGTTGATGCTCAACATCGCGTTGCCGGTGTGGAAGATTTCTACCGTTCCGATCCGCGGCCTGTTCGCCGGTGCGCTGTTGGTCGCCCTGGGCGCCCTTTACCCTGCGCACGCCGCACGCGCCGTCCGGGAAAATGGGCAATTGCTCGGCCTCGTCGCGGGGCTGGCGCTCATCGGCATCTTCGTCAGCGCCGTGAACGGACTCGCACCGGGGGTCATCACGCAAGCCGTGATCGAAATGCACCTCCAAGCTGCCGTGATGATCATGGTGGCCTTCATCGTCGCCTATATCTGCGGAGCGCGGGCGTGCATGCTGGCGATTATTGGCGCGATCGCCCTCAGCGGCCTGACTGCGATGCTGCAGGCGGTCGGCATAGATGCGGCCTGGGACATTCGCCATTGGCTTGCAGGGCTCCAGAACCAAGAAGTGGTACTGGAGTCCGGTAAAAACCGGCCCCTCGGCCTGTCCTTCTCGCCGATCCAATTGGCGACGCAGCTGTGCCTCGCATTTGCGGTCTATGCGGCCGTGCGCGACAAGCAGCGGCAGCACCCGAATGGAGTGGTTGGCGCGGATCCCGCCGTCTTTCCAGCCTTGTTGGTGTTTGCAGCGGTCGCGGTGGCGTGCGGCACGCGTTCGCCGATCCTCGGCGCACTGCTGTTCTTCGCCTTTTACGCCGCCCAGCGGCGCGGGACGTGGCTGTCGTTCCTGATCATGCTCGGCGGACTCACCGTGTACCTGCTTGGCCCGATGCTCCTGGACATGATCCAGTCGACTCAGCCGCGATTGGTGGAGACCGACGACAAGTCCGCGACGGGGCGGATGTCCCTGTTTACGTTCGGCCTCATCCTGTTCCGCGACAATCCGCTCGGCTACGGGCTCGAGTTCAGTCCGACCGATCATTGGACCGACTATTGGCATTATCTCTACACCCTGCCCAGCGCAGTCGTCGTGCAGACTCAGGAGCTTCACAATTACGCGCTGAACATGCTCAACACCTACGGGATCGGACTGCTGCTGCTGGTTCCAACGATATTCGGCTTGCTCCGCCGCGGCAAAGCGTCGCTTCTGTTCTTCATTCCGTACGTCGTGCACATCGCCTTTCACAATTCGGGGCCGCTGTGGAACGACATGATCATCTGGTTCGTGGTCGCCGCAATCTCGGTCGCCGGACAGAATTTACCAGTCGACCAGCGCCACGAACATGCCGGTGCGCACGGGCGCCGCCGTCAATACTCCCATCGCTCCGGACCGCACCCGCGTCCGTATCCGGGCTGATCCGGGTGCCGTCGTGATCGAGGAACTATTCCCGGCAACGGTCGGTGCCGGCGTTCGACGGCCCGCCCCTGCGCTCGGAAAGCGCCAGCCAGCGCTGGAAAAGTCGTCCAACGCCCAGTGCGCGCCGACGATCATCGAGATGTTCGGCGCGCCGGGGGTCGGCAAGACCACACTTGCAATTGCCGTGGTCCGGGATGGATACCAGCTTAAGCGCACGCAGTTAACCGCGGCCTGGAACCGGCTTTCGCGCTGGCAGCGGGGCGCCTTTCTGCTGCGCGCGCTCACCAATGTCCCTTGCCTCGGCAGTGCGGCCCGATTTGCGTGCCACACCCGACTGACAAGCGCCGAGAGCCTCGTGCGACTGGTCCGGTTAATTGCCAAGACTCATTGGATGCGATCGCATCGGGGCGAGATGCTGCTCGACCAAAGCTTTCTGCAGGAGATCTGGTCGATCTGCGTCTCGGCAGGAAGGAGCGATCCCGACCAGGTGGCTCTCGTCAGGTTCATCCGCTGCCTGTATGCCGGACTTCCAACGCAGATCGTGTTCGTGCAAGCGGATGCTGCAATTGCATCGCAGCGGATCCGCGGCCGCAGTCACGGCCATAGCAGGCTGGATGGCCTGGCAGCCGCTGTCGTGGAGGCCCGGCTCGCCCGAACGGCACGACTGCCTTATGCCATTATCGCAGCGGCCACAGCCGCCGGCCTGCCGGTCGAACGGCTAGACGGGGCCGATCCTGTCGAGGCCAATGCCGATCGACTACGCAAAATGTTGGTGGCGACGCCTAGTGGGCAAGACAGTGATTGAGCGGCCCGGGAATCTCCGCTCGCTAACCCAGCAGACGCTTTCGGGATTCTTCTGGCAAAGCGGAGTGGCGGCGGTCAACCTGGTGGTCCGGGCCGTCATACTGATCCTTCTGGCGCGGCATCTGCCGCCGGGAGATTTCGGCATCGTCGCCGCGGCGATGGTGGTGTCCAACATAACCCAGGTCGTGACCCAGATCGGGGTCGCCAAAGCGTTGGTTCAGCGGCACGTCCTGCTCGAACAGCATGTGCGGAGTGGCTTCCTAGCAACCGTCCTGATGGGCGCGGCTGCGACCGCTTTACTCGCGATTGGAGCGCCCCTGTTCGCCGCGCCCTTCAAGCTTGAAGGGCTGGAACCGGTGATCCGCTTCCTGTCGGTGCTGCTGTTGTTGAACAGCATCACGGCTGTGCCGATGGCGCTGATCCATCGGGCCAGGAAGTTCAGGATCTCCTCGGGAATTGAGTTGCTGTCGTTTCTGTTCGGCTATGGCGGGGTCGGAATGCTTCTCACCCTTGCTGGGTTCGGAGTGTGGTCACTTGCCGTTGCCGAAGTGAGCCATGCCGCTTCCCGCATGCTCCTCTATATGTTCTTCGAGAGGCCGCTGCTGGGCCTGCGCTGGAACAGAACGGCCCTCAAGGAGCTGTTCGAGGTCGGGTCCGGCTATTCAGCCGGACAGATCGGCAATCTTCTCGCCACCCAGATCGATTACCTTATCGTCGGCCGAATGCTCGGGGCGACGGCGCTGGGCCTTTACAGCCGCGCGTATCAGTTTCTGATGCTCCCGGCGCAGCTGATCGGGTCGGCGACGCAGACGGTGCTGTTCCCGTCTATCGCGTCGATCCAGGATCAGCCCGATCGGGTGGCGCGAGCATTCCTGCGCGCAACTGGCGTGATCGCCCTCAGCACCATCCCAATCAGCGGTGTGCTCATGATCCTCGGGCCGGAACTGGTGAACCTCACCCTTGGTCCGCGCTGGCAGGGGATGATCGTTCCGTTCCAGATCCTGATCGCCACGTTGCTTTTTCGGACTAGCTACAAGATCAGCGACTCCGTTTCGCTGGCGCTCGGATCGATGGTCCAGCGCGCCTGGCGGCAGTGGATCTACGCTGGCGCCGTCGCCGCGGGAGCCTCGCTCGGGGCGCGCTGGGGCCTGCCGGGCGTGTCGGCAGGCGTCGGCGCGGCCGTGGCGCTCAACTTCCTGATGATGCTGCAACTGGCGATGCGGGTGACGGGCGTTTCGGCTTACCGGATGCTTGTAACGCACGTCTCTCATGTACTGGCGGCGTTGCCGATCGTGGTTGCGGTTGGGGCAAGTGTGAGCCTTGCTCGGATGGATGGGCTGGACGACTTGCTGGTGCTGGCCCTGGGCCTCGGCACGGCGGCGCTGATGGCTGGGTTGCTGTGGTGGCGGTGCCGCTGGATCTTCGGTGCGGACGGCGAATGGGCGCACGGCGTTGCCGCAGCGCGTCTCGCCCCCCATCAGGCAAAGTTCCGTGCTTGAGCGCAGCCCTCCGTTCTCCCGCCGAGCGAAGGTCTACACCGCAAGGGTGAGTTGTCGGGTCGAGCGCAATGGCGGAGCTTCATTGCGAGAGCGAATCGGGCAGAGGGTCAGACGATGACGACTGCAGGCATTCTGGCTATCATCTGTGCAGTCGCCCTGCTGCTATTCATCTACCCTTACGTCATTTACCCCTTGGCCCTGCGCTTGCTGGGCCGGAAACCGGTCAAGGTCGCGCACGTCGACCTGTCGGCATCGCTGCTATTCTGCGCCTTCAACGAGATGAAGGGCCTGCCGGCCAAGATCGACAATCTGCGCGCATTGAAGCGCGCGCGGCCCGGCCTGCAGATTCTCGCCTACGACGACAATAGCACGGACGGGACATTCGAGCTTCTTTCTACCCAGCAAGACCTGCTCACCGTGGTGCGCGGACCTGGCCGCACCGGCAAGGCTTCCGGCATGAAGCGGCTGGTGAAGCATGCCACCGGCGACATCCTAGTGTTCACCGACGCCGACGGACTGCTGGCAGAGGACGCGGTTGAACGGCTGATGCCCTATTATGCCGATCCGGAGGTCGGTGGGGTCTGCGGCGTGCTGCGATGCTCCAGCGGTGATAGCGTGACCGCACAGGTCGGCTCCTCCTATTGGGGATTGGACGAGAAGCTTCGCGAACTCGAATCGGAAACCGGCAACGTCATGGGGGCCATGGGGTCGCTGTTCAGCGTGCGCCGGTCGCTCTACCCCGACTTCCCGGACACGGTCGCCGATGATTTCACCGTGTCGATGAGCGTGGTGTTCCAGGGCAAGCGGCTGATCAAGGCGCCCGATGTGGTCGTCTACCACGAAAGCTGCGTCGACCGGTCCGAAGAGATGCGGCGCAAGATCCGGATCGGCGCTCGCGCCTATCACACCCATAAATATCTGCGTTCTCAGTTGCGGCGCATGTCGGCCAGGGATCGGTTCAAATATATCTCCCGCAAGCAGATCCGCTGGTTCGGAGGACTGTTCCTGACCATCGCCGCCGTCTCGGGCCTGGGCGTCGCCGCGACCTTTTCTCCCGTCGCAGCCGGGATCCTTGCTCTCCTCCTGGTCGCCGCAGTGTCGGCCTCAGGTCAAGTTCGCAGCGGCTATCTGGCCAAGGGGAGCGAAGCGCTGCTGCTGATCTTCGCAACTTTCTTCGGGGTGCTGATGGCCATGCGTGGAAAGACCGTCACGACCTGGGTGCCGGCCAACTCACGGTGACTGCCGCCGCTGGAGAACGATCACTACTTAGGCCAGGCTGGACGTGCCATAATCCTGTCGGAGAGGTCCAACTGCGCGGGATAGCGGTGATTGGCGAATTCCGCGACGACGGGACAGCTGGCGCCGCCGGCGTAGTAGCAGCCGACCGCCCAGAAACTCTCCGCATGCTGCGTGCCGATCGACTGGCCACGCACATCGACGATCTGCCGGCCGTCGAGCCACGCGGTCAGCGTGCCGTCGCTGGGGTGGAGGACAATTCTGTAGACCAGATCGTGAGCGTGGTCGAAGGACAGGGCATCGAGGTAGCGCACTCGGCTTCGCGGATCATGCTCACCGCGCGTAGTCACCGTGAACTCCCCCCGTGCATTGCGACGGAACGCAAGCGCGGGGGAGCCGCCGAATGTGTGGCCGATGTGGATCTGACCGTGAACGCCGCCGGTCCGGGTCGCCATTCCGGCGGGGTCGCCCCAGCGATGATGAATGAAGCTCAACGCTCCCCAAAGCGGAACGCCGTTGGGCAAGCGCTCCCGGTTGCCGGGCAGACTGCCGCTCAACTCCGACCGAAGCTTGACCCCATCATCGTCCTTCGATCGGTCGTTCGGCGTCGGACGAATCTCGAACCGGGCTCGGGAGGCCGTCAGGCGCAGGCAATGATCCATGCTGCGGTTCCACGTCGAGCCCATGTTGCAACGCCACTTGCGGCCCGCCCACACCAGCGGCGAGGGCGTGAGTCCGTCGATCAGGGTCGATCGATAGGTAGTTGCGCGTGGCGCGTAAGCGTTACAGGCCACCGGGACGAAGGCAGAGCCGACGCAGCACAGACAGAAGTCGCGGCGCGAAAGCATGCTGATTGCGTCTCCTCTACCGATCGTGGCGGTCGTCCGGATGCCGACAGTTTAATGGAGAATCGGGTCCCAGACCAATGTTGCGCAGCACCGCCACAAATTTAGGCGAGACTAGGTCCGGATCACCGGCTGGAAGGAGGTGCTCGCCCAGCTAGCGCCAGACTCGCCCTTTTTGACCGGGGTGCCGCGCGCGGCGTGCGAGGCGGTTCAATGAGGTGGTCCAAGCCCACGCCAATTGCTAACATCGGCTATCGGACATCATGCCCCGAAGTGCGCTCGATTGGGCTAATCCCTTGCGGTGTATTGAGGCCTCTGCCGCCGCCTCCTATCATCACGAATGGACCGGAAAGCCGGTCGATCCGTGTCGCTGCTCGGCACCGTCTGGTGGCTGTGCACCGGCGCCCCAATTTGGGGAGGGAGACCGGCCGCATGGTGCACACCCCGATGTCGCTCAACGGTGGCTCGTCCAATCCGCTACTTGGCCACATCCCAACGCCTTCGAGCATGGGGACGAGCGCGCCGTCCACGCGATTGGTTCCTTCCCGGTCGAGTGACGACAAGGTGACTGGCGGAGGCAGCGACCGGATTCTCGTCCTGGACGGACAGACGAACCAGGCGCTGGCATGTGTGCGATCGCTGGGAAAGGCGGGCTATGAGGTTAACGTCGCGAGCCACCAGCGCATGCCTCTCAGCGCGTGGTCACGCTATTGCTCGAGCTCATTCCACCTCAAAGGACAAACGATCGAGGCGTTCGCGGAACTGCGTGCGTGGGCGATCAGCGCGGGCGTCACCCTCGTCCTGCCCCTGACGGAAAGGTCATGCCTGTTATGCAATGCCAACCGATCCGAGTGGGAGGATGCCGGCATCACCCTCGGTTGCGCACCGGATGAAATTTTACAGGCCGCCTTTGATAAGGCCATCACGGTGCGGCGCGCTCAAGCATTAGGGGTAAACACACCCAGGACACTCATTCCTGAGTGTCTCAAAGACGTGATTTCAGCGATCGAGCAGATCGGCTTTCCCTGCGTCATCAAGCCTCGTTGGAGTAACGCGTGGAACGGGAAGGAATTTCTTCCAACCCAAAGCCCCGCCTATGCGAGCGATCGCCGCCAACTCGTTCAGCTTCTCTCGACCCACAACGGAGAGACGAGTTGGCCTTTGCTGCAGTCGTTCGTTCCGGGCCGCGGCAAGGGTGTTTTTGCGCTTTGCAATCGCGGAACAGTTGTTGCCTGGTTCGCGCACGAACGCTTGCGCGACACGAAGCCCACGGGTTCAAGCAGCAGCCTGCGCCGATCGATAGCTCTTGACGAGCGTCTCCTGGAACCGGCCCGAAAGCTCCTTGCCGATTTCGAGTGGCATGGGCCGGCAATGGTTGAGTTTAGAGATACCGGCATCAACCCTCCCTCCCTTATGGAAGTGAATGGTCGCTTCTGGGGTTCACTTCAGCTCGCCATAGATTCAGGCGTGGATTTTCCCGCCTTGTGGGTGTCGATTTTGAAAGGTGAGGCCGTCGAGCCTGTCGGCGATTTCAAAGTAGGACAAACTCTCCGCTGGCTTTCGGGCGATCTGAAGCGTCTCTTTTTCATCTTGCGCGGAGCCCCGACGGGTTACGTCGGTGACTTTCCCTCCGTCAGTCAGGGGCTCAAGGAAGTGTTTGGGCGCCAGCCGGCAGGAACTCGGCTCGAAGTTCTTCGCGCAAATGACCCACTCCCTGCGCTGGGCGAACTGATCGGCGGAATCAGGGATCTGGTTCGCTGGCGTGACAGCAGCGATGCTCCATAGCCAGTCGTGACACTAGTTCGAAATCTCATCGCCTTCGGGACGACTCAGTCAAAATCTGACCACATGAGCCGATCGAGGAGACAATGATGGAGTCCCTGCCTCGGATCCTGGTTCTCGATGCTCACAGCAACCCGGCGCTTGCGTGCGTCAGATCCCTCGGGCGAGCAGGCTACTACGTGCTCGCCGCCAGTCCCATGCGCCTGCCGCTGGCATGGTGGTCCCGCCATTGCCGAAGCGGCCTCCAATGCGAGGGTCCGACCCTGCCCGCGTTCCGGCAGATCCGGGATTGAGCCCGGAAGCAGGACGTCTCGATCGTGCTGTCGGTCTCGGAAGAGTCCTGCGCGCTCTGCAATATGGAACGCGAGGCCTGGGAAGCGGCCGGTATGATCCTCGGCTGTGCGCCCGCGGACATACTCGCAAATGCCTTCGACAAGGCATTGACCGTGGAAGCAGCCCAGCAGTGTGGTCTTCGCACGCCGGCCACGGAGTACCCCGACTCGCTGGAGCAGGCCGTCGAGGCGGGTGAACGCCCCCGGCAAAAGTTCTAGGCTGCAAGGCCTCGCTTGTGGTGTCTCTCCGCGGGCGGCACCACGCATTGAGGGACGTGAAGGCCTGATATGGTGCCGGCGCACGTCGGCTTTCTTGAAGATCGAACACGACAGGCGCCACCCAAAAACAAACGGCCCCCCGCCTTCGAGAGGAGGAGGGCCGTCCGGTTGATCCGCACAATAACGCGTGAGGCAGTCTACGCTTAGATGACGTAGAAGTCGTAGTGCGACAGGTTCAGGCCGGCCGTAAGGTGGGCGAACGCGATTGGAGCGCCCGCGCCATTGCCATCCGCGTCGTATGACAGGATGCCGGTATTGCTGTCGTAGAGAATGTAGTCGTTGGCATCGTCAGCCTTCGCGCCGGCCCCATCCTCAATGAAGCTGCTGCTCAGATATTTGGGGCTGCTCCAGGATCCGGAACCCAGTTTCGTGAAGATCGCATTATCGAGGTAGATGTGATCGTCGACGGTGCTGAAATCGGTGATCTGATCGATGCTGCCATCCAAAGCCGTGTCGAACACGAACTTGTCCTTGCCGGCGCCACCAGTAATGATGTCGCTTCCGCCCTTGCCGAAGATCGTGTCGATGCCGCCCGAACCATTGATCTGATCGACGCCCGCGGTTCCGGTCAGCGTATCCGCGCTGTTGGTGCCATTGATGATGTTGGTGGTTCCGCTCGGCGGAATCGGCGTCGGAGCGGGCGCGGGCGCCGCGCCAGGGAGCGGCGGAAGGGCCGTGACGTCGGACACCGGCGTTCCATCATGGTTGTCAATCCATGCCGCCTTGCACGCTTCCCAATAATCACGGGCCTGCTGACCCTGCAGGATGGTGAAGCCCGCCGGCGGCTTGGGATAGGTGGACGGCAGCGGCGTGTCCGACAGATTCAGGAACACGTTACCGTGCGATTCCACGACGTTGTCCCAGGCCAGCTGAAGGCGGGCGATATGGATGGGGGTCACATCCTCGATCGCGAACACTGAGTCGATGATCCGGATGTCCGGGGTGGTTGCCGGCGCATCGGTATTCGTCTTGAAGAACGAGCCGTGGGTCATCTCGCCATTGTAGAGATAGCTCTCGCTGCGCATCATCACGTGATCGAGCGTGACGGTGTTGGCGGAGCCGTCCGGATTGGAGCTGTTGCCGGCTAGCGCTATGCCGACAAACACGCCATCGAACAGGCTATCGCGAACGGTGCCGCTCAACATATAGTCGTTTTCGATAGCGTCGTCGCGAGCGTTTGAAATATGGAAATCGTCGATCAGCCAATTGCTCGAGTCGCCATTAATAGGTCTGATGCGGATGCCGTCCCAGACCTTATCCATGGTCCAGTCGTCGATGATGACGCCCGCAGCGCCGTCGATCCTGATGCCGGCCGAGTTGTTATAGGTGTATTGCCAATCCGAGGTCTGGGGAACACTTCCCAAGATCGTGCCGCCCTTGATCGTCAGCCCGTAACCGGCACTGTAGATGATGAAGGGGTGCGTATTGATCGTATCGGAACCTACCAAGTAGGAAGTATAGGCATCGGGGTATTGATTGGCACTGTTCGACAGGTTCCATGAAGCGCCAGTGGCGTTGATGACGGAACCAGCCGCCAAATTCGAGGCGGTGTAGACAGTGTAGCCGTAACTATCAGTTAAATTAACAATGCTCATGCATCATCCTTACAGTTAAAAGCTGCACGCAAACGCATTCGCTCGCGCGCCATCACCTGAATTGTAGGGTACAGACACAGCTCTCGCCGAAGCTCAGAGAAACAATATTATCAGGCCTGTATTATGAAATAGTTAATGTGTTTCCGTGCAATTTCTCATTAATTTAATGAAATTAATACTTCATACTAACAGTTATGAACCGCTCGCGAACGCATTTGCTCGCGCGACATCGCTCTGCTTTGTAGGAAAACCGACGCACCCCTCGCCGAAACTCCGAAATTATTTGATCGGACTTGTTACCGTTGGAAACTAACTCGGTCGGAGGCGAAAGCCCACCTCTTTTGACTTCAGTCTGGCGCAGATTTCGGGTCCACGCGTCGATAACACATAGAAAATGGCCGCGGACGTTAGTGGCTGCCTAGTCGCCCTCGGCAAGGACGCTTCGGCGGCGTGGCCGCCGGACGCTGGCCGGTGATTGGCGGGAGGCCCGCAATGGTCTATTAACGTCAATTGAATCGTCGCGTCGCTATCACGCTCGGCAGCGGCGAATGCCGATTCGTTGGATCCATGATTGCAACGCCAAACTCTGAAGCGATGCGAGCCGCGCTGGCCGCCACCCGCAGCCATTTCGCGGCGGCGGCGGGGTTCAGCGCACTCGTCAACCTGCTCTTCATCGTCCCGACGATCTACATGCTCCAGGTTTAGAGTGGCTGGTTGCGACCCCCATCCACCACGCGGGTCAACAGCCGGGGAATGGCGTTTTCCGGTGTGTTGGCGGCAATCAGGCGAGCATATTCAGAGAGCACGCCATCCTTGGTCGGCTCCAGCACGCAATCGAGGCGGCGGAGCACGACCATCGGCAGCATGACCAGCCGGTATTGCGGCGGGCGATAGGGGCCACGCAACCGGTTGGCGATTTCCCAGATTTTGCCCGCAATTTCCTTGTGACGTTCGCTAAGCATATGGCGTGACATCCCCCAGACCCGGCTTGTGCCGTCCGCTCAGCATAAAGTCACGGCCAGACTCTGCCGCTAAAGGTTTGCCGCGATTGCCTTGAGAGCGTTGATTTGCGCTGGCGTCAGAACGGCGGATTGGGCGCGCTGTCCCGAGCCCGTGGCTTTAATCAACTCGCCCTGGCGATGCACGGGCACGCTGCCGTAGCTCGTGAGCGTGGTCATCATATCGGAGTGACCTAAGTTCTGCGACCAGGCCTTAAATTCCTCCACCGTCAGATTGAGCGACTGACCGTAGCGCACGAGCATGTCGCGGAAGCTGTGCGGATTGTAGTAGGCCAGCCCTGCCGCTGCGAAGGCTCGGCGGAAAATCGCATTGATCGGCTGGGTGGTGCTCCAACCGGTTCGTGACAGGCCAGCCGCGTAGAAGCACCCGTTTTCGTCCAGCCCAGTCAGGGTTGGGGGAAACAGCGAGTCGTCGCCGCTCCAAGCGTGATCGCGCTCTAGTTCGGTGAACCAAGCGGTGAAGATCGCCAGCGCCTCGCCCCCAACGGGCATGAACCAGGTCCTGAAGGTTTTTGCGAATTTGGTTCGCACGGTACGCGCGTCCTGTTCGACGTAGCCTTCCTCGATATTGACGTGCTCCAGGCAAAAAGAGGCGAGTGCTCCCACCCGCGCGCCCGTTAACGCCGTGAAAGCCACCAGAGCGCGGTCCCGTCGCTCCAGCACGGTGTGGGCGGGCATGGCGGAAAGTACGCGGTGCACTTGCGCAAGCGTCGGCACACGCTTTTCCCGCTTAGCGCGGGCGACCGCTACGTCCTTGTCGCTCAGGTTGAAATAGTCGGCGTCGGCATAGGCGATATGAGATTTGAAGCCGGGAAGGTGTGCTAGCCAGAAAAAGAAGGCACGCAAATCGCGGAGCGTCGAATGCAGCGTTGCCTTGCTCAGCCGCTCGCCCGTCCGTGCGTTGGTCGCGCCCGCCAGCCGCGCCTTGAACGCAACCGCTTGTTCGCGGTGGAATCGCTTGAAGTCGCGTGCCTTGGTTGATTCCTCGAAGCGTGCGAGCGACTTTGCCACGCCGTCGATCGTGGCGTCATCGCGGCCCTTCGCTTCCGCCAGATAGTGAAAATACTCGCGCTTTATCCGCTCATTTGCAGCATTGTGCTTCGTCATGTCGTCACCTGCCTTTCCAAGTCACAATTCAGGGAGGGCGAAGGGCTGCCCTTTAGGCGTGGCGGGGCCTGTGTGATCTGGACGGCGAACCCAGGCATGATCGCAGGGAGCGAGGCAAGTCGGGCGCGTCGGTGCATCACCGTGTCACACATCGCGCAGATCGCGGCGAGATTGCCCGACACGGCGGTCATGGCGAGATACTCGATCATCCCTAACGCGGGCGGGCGCGGTTCCCGGCACCGGAAGCAATAGAGCGTGCCCGGCGGGCAGGGCCGCTTGCGGCTGGCGTTACGTTTCGCCAGGAAGGCGCGGACGATCGACCCTTGGAACATGACCGGGCGGCTGGCATCAATCGGGGCAAGGCCGTCGCGCTGCCAATGGCGCACCGTATTCTTGTGCACGCCAAGGCGAGCCGCCAGCTCCGGAATGCTGTAGCTCCAATGCAGCTTCACCACATATGGATTGACGCGCCGCGCGGCCATGGTGGCGCGCTCAGCCCTGCCTGTTGAGCAGCCGCCGAATCGACTCCGCCCTTATTAGTCTGCGGCGGCCGATCTTGAAGGCATCAAGCCTCCCGTCGCCGATAAGGGAATAGACAGACGTGCGACCCAGGCTAAGTGCCTTCGCGGTGTCGTTTATTGAATAGGCCAGTTGTTCCATCGTATTCACTCCCATGCAGCTGGCGAGCACCAGCGTTAACGGGAATGCTTCAACACGTTCGCAGTTTGAATCGCGGCCGAAAAGGGCCGGAAAGGGGCGAATACCTATTTATCGACCGCCGCAATGCGGTCCCAAAGGCGCCGAGCTCGTCTGCGAATCGTGCTGTCGGCGGCACTGTGACCACTCAAATCGATCCAACTCGCCATCGCGCGTTCGATGTCGGCTTGCGACTTAGGATTCAGGTCGCCGACGTAAAGCGCGCTCGCAATTTCAGCCCACATGTCGTCCCAAAATTCCGCCGGCGGCCGCCCGCCCTTATTCGAGACTAGTGCTTTGCGAGTGTCCTGCTTCGGTTCCATTGATGGGCTAAATTCGAACGATAGAATTTCTAGCCGTGTCTCAATGTCCGCTTCTAATTCCCCGAAAATAGTGAACGCCTTTTG
>JBDSZD010000193.1:0-3829 GCA_039925325.1 Sphingomicrobium sp. | reverse complement strand
TCCTACACGCTGCCGCGAACCGCCGATCCGTTGACGCAGGCGACAATCGCACCGCCGCCTCCACCGCCGCTGCTGGTCCGCAAACTCGCCCCGGAAGCCGCTCTGCAGGTCAACGGCACAATTCCTTTGTCCAGCGGCCCCAATCCCGCGGCCGCACCGTTTCGCGTCGCTCGCGCCTCGGCTGCGTCCCGCGCGCAAGCGCTCGAATGCCTGACCAGTGCCGTTTATTACGAAGCGGGCAGCGAGGATCCGGCCGGCCAGCAGGCTGTCGCGCAGGTCGTGTTGAACCGCGTCCGCCACGTCGCTTTCCCCGCTAGCGTTTGCGGCGTGGTCTATCAGGGCTCAACCCGCGTTACCGGCTGCCAGTTCACCTTCACCTGCGATGGGTCGCTGATGCGCCGGCCGAGCAGCGACGGCTGGGCGCGTGCCCGTAAGGTCGCCGAAGCCGCTTTGTCCGGCGCGGTCTATGCTCCGGTCGGTTATGCGACCCATTATCATGCCAATTATGTCGTCCCTTATTGGGCGTCGAGCCTGGCCAAAAATGCGCTCGTCGGCACGCATATTTTCTATCGCTGGGCCGGCGGGTGGGGTCGTGCCGGAGCGTTCGCAAAAACTTATTCGGGTTCCGAGCCCGCAGCTGCCACGTTGAAAACCGCCGCGCTGGCCGCCGAGGCCGCGACAGCGGGCCTGCTGCCCGGGATGGAGACTGCCGAGGCCGTGGCCGAAATGCCGGGTGCAGAAGCTCAGAAGGCACCGGACGGCCGTGTCGCGATCCGATTCAGGCTGGCCGCGCGCAAAGCGGTCGAGGAAGCGCCGCATCATGAATATGTCGACAAGGTCACCGCTTCTGATAATCTTCGCTGGGCGCTCAGCGGAGATCCTGTGAAGCAGACTGAACAGCCGCTCGGAACGGCCAAGGCCAATGCTCCTGTGGGAGCGGCAACGGGCGCGTCCGCGCCGTGAGCAATTTCACCCCGGCCGAACGGGTCGAGGTTGATCGCCAGTACCGGATCCTTGTGAGGGCGCTGCATGCGCTCGATCCTGACCATCCCAACAGTCTGCACGCGGCGCTGAAACGCGCCGAGGCGTCGCAAACCGACGCCACTTTGGCCCGGGTGTTGGTGGCGCGCGAGATCCTACGGGGGATCGCGTGGGAAGGACGGGCGCCTCTAGCAATTCGTAACATGGCCCTTCCCGGCGAACTTGCTGGAGCCTTGGCCGAAGCCGAGAAGATTGGCAGGGCAATAGGTCCGTTCGCACTTTCTGGGCGGCGCGGATTTTTGTCCTTCCTGCGGCGCAAAAGTAGCTTTGGTCAGTCGGGCAAGGAAGCCCTGATGCGCTGCCGGGCCATCGGCGCGGCCCACGAGCGGAGGCAAGCGGCCCGTCGTCCCGGACGTGGGCTCAGGAACGCGTGACGGCCTCCCGCGCAGGCGGGGTCAATAGGAGCTGGACCTCGGCGCGGACGCGGTCGAGGCGATCCTCGATTTCTTCATAGTTGCTTGCGATCAGTTTCGCCGCCGCAATCTGCCGCGCAGTGACTGCCGAGGGGCCGAAGGCGCCGCTCTCCTGCACCGAGCCACGATTCTCGAGCTCGATCACCGCGTCGTCGAACGCCGCGCAGCGATCGAGCGCAGCGAGGGTGGGCCGCTCGCGAAGAGCGCGGTGACATGTGCGGCTTTCGTCCATCAGATCCTGCTGACGGCCGGTCGCGACCAATCTCGAGGCCTCCCGCACCGCTTCCGCGATCTCCGCCCGGTTCAAAGGACCGGCAAGGTCGGGCGGCGGCGTTGAGGTGGACGCACCGTCTTCGGGCAGCCCGGGACTTTCCAGCAACGTGGTGATCGTCGCTGCCGCATGGCTGACCAACGTCTGCAGCTTGCCCCGGTTGATGGACGTGAGGACCGCAATCGCGACAAGGAGGACCAGCCTCATTCGAGGCTTCCGGCGACGACTTGCGGTGGGGTGCCGGCCAGCTTGCCGCTGAGCATACAAGGCCTCCGCCAAGTCAAACTGCCCTGCCCGCTCAAACGGTTGCTCGGTCGGGCCGCGAAGCTCGCGATAGGCCTGATTGATTTCGGCCGCCCTCGCCGCATCCCCCTCGGCTCGGTCCGGATGATAGCGCTTGATCAACTGCTTATAGGCGCGCTCTACGGCGTCCGGCGCGGCACCGGGCTCCAGCCCGAGGATTTCATAAGCCGATGCGCTGCCGCTCATTTTCGCGCGGCCCGCAAATGGCGGCCGCAAAGCAGCGTCTTTTGCCAATCCGGACAGGAGAAATGGCGCGAGTGACGGGACTTGAACCCGCGACCTCCGGCGTGACAGGCCGGCGCTCTAACCAACTGAGCTACACCCGCGCATCGGCGTGGGCGGGCAACTAGGTGAGGGCCTGTGGGCTGTCAACAGAGGCGTCCTCCTTTTCCTCCGGATCGCCGACATGGGTCAGCGTACCATGTTCGAACAGGAATCCGGCGATGTCGGGAGTGCCGGCGGCGGAAAAAACCGTCTTCATGATGATCAGCAACGGCACCGCCAGCAAGGCCCCGGTGGTGCCCCACACCCACGACCAGAAGCTCAGCGCGATGAGGATCGCGAGCGGGCTGATGGTCAGGCGCTTGCCGACGATCAACGGGGTAATGAAATTGGCTTCGACCATGTGCATGGCGATAAATATCGCCGGGGGGACCAGCGCCGTCCAGACGTCCGGATAGGTCATCAGTCCACCGAAAAATAACAGCAGCGCCGACGCGATCGGGCCGAGATAGGGAATGTAATTGAGTACCGCGACAATGCCGCCCCACATCAATGGGCTGTCCATTCCCAATTGCCACAGGATCAAAGCGGTCAGCCCGCCCAATGTGACGTTGATGACCGTGATCGTACCAAGATAGGTCGAGGTCGCATCGACCACCTGCTGGATGACGCGAGCAGTCGTCAGGGCGCCTTCGAAACTGCCGCGGCTGACGATCGTCTGCTTACGCATCCTCGTCCATCCCGCGAGGAAGAAGAAGATCACGAGCAGCGCGAAAAACAGCTGAATGATCGCGTGCGGCGCGGAGGAGGTCAGCAGATCAAGCATCGAATTGGGCGTTTCGATCCGGACCGTCCGCCCCCCCTGCGGCGGCGCGACGGTCATTTGCGACGTCGTCCGGTTGATGAACCGTTCCAGATCCTTGTACATGTCGAGGACCGGATCGAGCGCTTCCCGGACTTTGCCGATGCGCTGCGGAACCAGGGCGACCCAATCGATCGCCGGAAGCACGATTGACCCGATTGCAAACATCGCGATCACCAGGAACAGGATCACGCACATCCCTGCGGCGAGCCGGGACGGGACGCCGCGCCGCTCGAACCATTCCAGCAGCGGCACTAGTGCGATTGCGATCACCAGCGCCGCCGTGACGGGCAGAAAGAACTCCGCTCCGTAGCGCAGCGCAAAGGGAAACCCGACGATCAGGCCGGCGCCGGCAATCAGGGTCAGCGACGCAAGCAAGCGGTCGCGCTTGGTCGTCAGCCCTTCCCCGGCAAGATGCGGCTCGTCGATGCCGGCCGGATGTCTGTCGTTGGTGGTGGCCCCGTCCATGCCCTCTCATATCGGGCAGGGGCAAATCCCGCCAGCGCCTTGCAGACGCAATCGGCGATCGGAGCAAGATTATCGGATGGTGCCCCCGGTCCGAGTCGAACGGACACTCCTTGCGGAACTCGATTTTGAGTCGAGCGCGTCTACCAATTCCGCCACGGGGGCACAGGTCCGTCGCTAAACGACCGGTCCGGCGAGAGCAACCATCCGCTGGCTATCGCGCAAAGGAGAACTCAGTTGGACTCGCCCCGT
>JBDSZD010000192.1:0-5299 GCA_039925325.1 Sphingomicrobium sp. | reverse complement strand
TTGCCCGCGCCGTTAGGACCGAGCAGTCCGAAGATCTGTCCTTGGGGCACGTCGAAGCTGACATTGTCCAGCGCGCGCTTCGGCACCGCACCCTTGCCTGTATAGGTCTTCGAAAGCGATTCGATGCTTATGGCGGCCTGATCGGTCATCGGGCCGAACGCATAAGAGTGCGGAGCCACGCCGACAAGCGATCCGGTAAACGGCGAATTTACCACGACTGCTACACTCGTGTTGAACTTGATGGAGTAGGCGATCCCATAGATGTCCGGGCGTTTACCCCTCCGATGCGCTGTTGGCGCCATTGCTGCCCTGTGCGCGGCGGGCCCGATTCGTGGGGCACCGGTGGCCGCAACCAGCAATGCCAAAGCCCAAGTTACGATTGCCCGCTCCGCCGAGTTTCGCAAATTGCAGGACCTGGAATTCGGCGCGCTCACGATCATCGGAGCCGGGACTGCAGTCGTCAATCCGGAGACCGATGCACTCACCACGACCGGCGGCGTTACCATCGCGGGCGGACGTGCTTATGCCGCATTGTTCGATGCCGTGTCGCCGTCGCGATCTGTCGTCGTCATCAAAGCCCCGAACAAAGCGACGCTGCTGACCCGGCTTGGCGGAACTGAGACAATGACGCTCGACACCTGGACCATTTCGGGCAATCCGCGGCGCGTCGTTGCCGCCCAGCAGGCTTATTCGTTCAAAATCGGCGGCACGCTGCATGTCAATGCGAACCAGGCCGAAGGCACCTACGAGGGGACGTTTGCCGTCGAGGTCCAGTATCAATAACGCATGCCTCGATTGAAGCTCCGCACCGCCATTGCTACTTAAGCCCGATGCAAGGTCCACCGCCCCCCGAAACGATATTGATCGACGCTCTGCAGGTTGCCTGCGACGGTTCGGGTGATGTCGCCCCCGCGCTCGGCCACCCGCGAGTCTTTCTTCGCATCGATCCTGCCATTGGGTTCGTGGAATGCGGCTATTGCGACCGCCGCTTCGTGCTCGAAGGCGGCTCAGCCGACAGCCGAGCCGCATGAGTATCGCCGATCCGCGAAGCTTCATCTACCGCGACCAGCTCGACCCGGATGATGCCAAGCGGCTCGTCGCGCGGCATTTGAGCGGCTGCGAAGACGGCGAACTTTATCTTCAGTACAGCATTAGCGAAGCGTTCGGGTTCGACGATGGCCGGTTAAAGACCGCAGACTTCAATACCTCGTCCGGCTTCGGCCTGCGCGGGGTGAGCGGCGAAACCACGGCGTTCGCGCATGCCAACGAGATCAGCGCCGCCGCGATCGAGCGCGCTGCGGCGACCATGACGTTGCTCGACCCGGCAAAGGGCCCGGCGGCCGGTCCGCCACCCCGCACCAACCAGTCGATGTACGGTTCGGAAGACCCGCTGTCCGCGATCCCGTTCGCCGACAAGGTCGCGCTGTGTCAGCAGATCGATGCCGCCGCCCGCGCCCGCGATCCGCGAGTCGCCCAGGTCAGCGTCTCCCTGATGGGAAGTTGGAGCGTGATCGAGATCGTCCGGCCCGACGGATTTGTCGCGACGGACATCCGTCCATTAGTGCGCCTCAACGTCCAGATCGTCGCCCAGAACGGCGACCGGCGCGAAACCGGTTATCACGGCATCGGCGGCCGTCACCTCTACGACCGGATGTTCGAACCGGCTGAATGGAACCGCGCGATCGACCTCGCGCTTGCGCAGGCGCTCACCAACCTCGAAGCAATTGCCGCGCCCGCCGGAGAATTTCCGGTCGTGCTCGGACCCGGCTGGTGCGGGGTTTTGCTGCACGAAGCGGTCGGCCACGGCCTTGAAGGGGATTTCAACCGCAAGGGCACCTCGGCATTCAGCGGGCGCATCGGCCAGCGCGTGGCCGCGCCGGGTGTGACCGTGATCGACGAAGGCGCAATGGATCAGCGACGCGGCTCGCTCACCATCGACGATGAAGGCACGCCGACCGGGCGCACGGTGCTGATCGAGGACGGCATCCTCAAGGGCTATCTGCAGGACCGGCTGAATGCGCGGCTGATGGGCATGGCCCCGACCGGCAACGGCCGCCGCGAAAGCTTCGCTCATGCGCCGATGCCGCGCATGACCAATACCTTCATGCTCGGCGGAAACGACGATCCGGCGGAACTGATCGAGCGCGTGCCCAACGGAATTTACGCCAAGAGCTTCGGCGGCGGGCAGGTCGACATCACCAGCGGCAAGTTCGTATTCTCCTGCACCGAAGCCTATAAAATCGAGAACGGCCGCATCGGGCCGCCGATCAAGGGCGCGACCCTGATCGGCGACGGACCCACGGTGCTCACCCGGGTCAGCGGCATCGGCAACGACATGGCGCTCGACGAAGGGGTCGGCATCTGCGGCAAGGGCGGCCAGTCGGTGCCCGCCGGCGTCGGTCAGCCGAGCATGCTGATCGACGGGATCACCGTTGGGGGTACGGCCGCCTGATGAGCGGTCTAGTTGAGGCAGCTCGCTTCAATTGGGCCTATCAAGCTGAACTCGCCCGGACTTTCCTGGAGAGTCACGGCATTTCCGCGATCGTGTTCGATGCCGGGAGCAGCCTTTACTGCGAAGGAGCCCTCACGGGGGTGCGTCTAATGGTGTTTGAAGAGGACGTCGCAGCGACTGGCGACCTGATGCGAGAGTATGATCGCTAAAGCAAATGGGTGACCGGGCCGAGGTCGAACCCGGCCTCGGTTGCGCGGCGTTCCAGTTCGACGCGCGGCACGCCCTTCTCCGCCTGCGCAACCGCCCAGGCGAATGCGGAGCGCGTTCCCGAGCGACAGAACAGCAGCATCTTGCCGTCTTTGCATGCATCGATGGCTTCCCGAACCTTCTCGACTTCCGCCGGTCCCGGTCCGCGCCAGATCGGGATATGCCGATATTCGATCCCCGCGTCGCGCGCCGCATGTTCGATGTCCGCCCCGGCAGGCTGGCCCGGATCCTCGCCGTCCGGGCGGTTGTTGACGATCATCGTCACGCCCTGTTGTTTGAGCTCCGCGATCTGCTCCGGCGCGATCTGGCCGCTGACCAGGGTCTTGTCGTCAAGCTGCCGCATCGGCCTGTTCCTTCAGCTGCCCGTCGAGCGCAGTGAGCATCGCATTACCATATCGTTGCAGCTTGGTCTCGCCTACGCCGGGGATGCGCGCCAGCTCGCTGAGGCTTGACGGCCGGTCGGCCACGATCGCCCGCAAAGTGGAATCGTGGAAGATGACGTAAGGCGGGACGCCAGCTTCGGCGGCGATCGTCCGGCGCGCTTCACGCAGCGCCTCGAACAGCGGGTCTGCCGGTCCCGAGTCGCGCGATCGTCGCGACTTTTGGCGCTTGGGCGGAAGCGCGATGTGCACCTGCTCCCCGCCTTTCAGGATCGGCTTCGCGTTCGGACCGAAGGATAGCCCGCCATAAGCGTCGGCGCGCAAGGCATCGCGCGCGATCAGGGCCCGCGCGACCGGGCGGATCAGCGGCAGCTCGTCGGCCGTGGCAATGCCGAACACCGACAGGCGATGGTGTCCGAAACCGCGCACTTTCTCGCTGTCGTTCCCGGCCAGGACCTCGGCGAGATGGGCGACTCCGAAGCGCATTTCGGTGCGGAAGGCGGCGGACAGCAATTTGCGTGCGATCTCGGTGACGTCGATGGTCGCGGGCGGGTTCAGGCAATTGTCGCAATTGCCGCAACTCTGCGGCGGCTCCTCGCCGAAATGGCGCAACAGGATGGCGCGGCGGCAGGTCGGCGCCTCGACCAACGCGGCCAGCGCGTTGAGCCGTTCGCGCTCGCCTTGCTGCCGCTCAGCCGGCACTTCTAGCTCGATCCGGCGGCGGGCGCGGGCGAAGTCCTCGGCCGCCCAGAACAGCCAGGCTTCGGCCGGATCGCCGTCGCGGCCGGCGCGGCCGGTCTCCTGATAATAAGCCTCGATCGACTTGGGGATTGCGGCATGGGCGACAAAGCGCACGTCGGGCTTGTCGATGCCCATGCCGAACGCGACGGTGGCTGCGATCACCATGTCCTCGGAGCGGACGAACGCGGCCTGGTTGCGCGCGCGCACCTGCGGCTCCAGGCCCGCGTGGTAGGGCAATGCCTTGCGCCCATCCTTCGCAACCGCCTCGGCGATCTTTTCGGTTTTGTCCCGGCTCGGTGCGTAGACGATTCCGGGCCCTGGCTGAACGGCCAGCAACGCCTTCAGCTGGCCGCCGATTCCGTCGCGCGGAACCACATGATAGCGGATGTTGGGCCGGTCGAAGCCGGCGATGATCAATCCGTCGGAATCGATGCCGAGCTGAGCAAGGATATCGGCGCGGGTGCGGGCGTCGGCGGTTGCAGTCAGCGCGAGCCTCGGGACCTGCGGGAAGGCGTCGAGCAACGGCCGCAACAACCGATAGTCGGGGCGGAAATCGTGCCCCCATTCGCTGACGCAATGCGCTTCGTCGATGGCGATCAGCGACAAGGGCGCGTCGGTGAGCAGGCGCCGAAAACTCTCCCCGGTCGCCCGTTCCGGGGCCGCATATAACAGGTCCAACTCGCCCGCCCGGAAGCGCCGGATGACCTCCTCGCGATTGTCGTCGGCGGAGGTCAACGATGCCGCCTTGATCCCGAATGCATCGGCCGATCGGATCTGGTCGTGCATCAGCGCGATCAACGGTGAAATCACGAGCGCCGTCCCGTCTCGCGCCAGCGCGGGCAGCTGGTAGCACAGCGACTTGCCGGCGCCGGTCGGCATCACTGCGAGCGTATGCTGACCGGCCATCACGCGGCCCACCACGTCAGCCTGAACGCCGCGGAAGGCATCGAAGCCAAAGACGCTCTTCAGTAACGCAATCGGCCCGCCTGTCACTCCGCCGCCTCGGCGGTCTCTTCGAGCGTCTGCTCGGCTACTTGCCGCTCCCATAACTCCGCGTAGAGGCCGCCTTGGGTGAGAAGCTGAGCATGCGTGCCCTGCTCCACCGCCCGGCCAGCATCCAGGACGACGATCTGGTCGGCGTTGACGATGGTCGACAGGCGATGCGCGATGACGATGCTGGTGCGACTTTGAGCAACCCGGTCGAGGGTCGCCTGGATCGCCTGCTCGGTTCGGCTGTCGAGCGCGCTGGTGGCTTCGTCGAGGACGAGGATGGGTGGGTTCTTGAGCAAGGTTCGGGCGATCGCGACGCGCTGCTTCTCCCCGCCGGACAATTTCAGGCCGCGCTCGCCGACCATCGAATCGTAACCGTTCGGGAGAGACGCGATGAAGCTGTCGATCGCGGCCCCGCGCGCGGCCTGTTCGACGTCCGCCTGCAAAGCTTCATCGCGGCCGTAGGCGA
>JBDSZD010000191.1:0-8348 GCA_039925325.1 Sphingomicrobium sp. | reverse complement strand
TCGAGCGCCGACGAGCTTGTGCTTGAAGCCGTCGTCCCCGACCGCTCGCGACTTGGGGCAATCGCAGCACCGGGCTATCGCCCCGAATCTCTGAGCCTCGGCCGCGCTCAAGGTGCTTCCTTCGTCGCGACGACTCGCCTCGCAATCTCCGCAGGGCGCGATCGCGGGATGGACGTCGGCAAGGGCGCCGACATGGTGCTGCGCCGGGTGGCGGAGGACGAAGGCAAGGCCGTCGAAGGTCTTGAAAGCGTCGGTTTCCAAATGGGCATGTTCAATCGCATGGCTCCGACCGGTTTGCCGCTCCCCGCTCCCATCGATACCTTAGATGCGAAGACACGGCTGACCGCGTTGCTGGTTCAGATGCAACTCGAATGGAACCGTGGCGATCAGCGAATCTTCGTTGCACTGCTGGACGAGATGCAGCGCAACACCCCGGAAAATTATCGCAGGATGTTCCCCGAACGGAACGCTCATTGGGCCGATTGGATCGTCAATCGCATGGGCCGACCGGGCACCGTCTTCGTCGCGGTCGGCGCCGGACATTTCGCGGGACCCGACAGCGTGCTGTCCAAGCTGACATTGAAGGGCAAGGTCGCGACCCGGGCGTATTGAGCGCCAAACCCCTCGCCTCCGACCCCCTATCCTTGCGTCTTTGGCGCTTCTGCACTAGGGCGCACCGCACCCGGTCATGGTCATCCCTGGAGGCGTGACCGGGCTTTTGTCCTATTGGAGAATAAGCACATGAGCGAACAGCTGACGCTGCCCGCTGAGCAACGCGAACGGGCTGGCAAGGGAGCCTCCCGTGCATTGCGTCGCGACGGACGGGTGCCCGCCGTAATCTACGGCGACAAAAAGGAACCGCTTTCGGTCCATGTCGAATTGAAGCTTCTGACCAAGATGCTTTCGACCGGCCATTTCATGAACACCGTCGTGATGATCGACGCCGGCGGCAAGGCACACCGCACGCTCCCCAAGGACGTGCAGTTCCACCCGGTTTCGAGCCGCCCGATCCACGTCGATTTCCTGCGCATCGGCGAGCACAGCAAGGTCAACGTCAACGTCCCGGTGCGCTTCGACAATGAAGAGGCATCGCCCGGCATCAAGCGCGGCGGCGTTCTCAACGTCGTTCGCCACGATCTTGAGCTGATCTGCGACGCGGCCGAAATTCCGGAAGAAATCCACATCGATCTGACCGGTCTCGACATCGGCGATTCGATCCACATCTCCAACGTCATCCTGCCCAAGGGTTCGGAATCGGCGATTACGGACCGCGATTTCACGGTCGCGACGCTGGTCGCTCCGTCGGTGATGAAGGCCGAAGATGAGGAAGAGGCCGAGGCCGCCGCCGCCGGCGACGTTCCGACGGTCGGCGACGACGCAGCCGAAGAAGCCGAAGGCGACGCTTAACAAGCTCCCCTCCCGCATGCGGGAGGGGTCGGGGGAGGGCCTGTTGCGGGACTTCAGCCAAAGACATGCCCTCCCCTCCCGCTTGCGGGAGGGGTAAGTGCAAATCTGGGTCGGCCTTGGAAATCCCGGCGCGCAATATGCGCTGCAGCGGCACAATGTCGGCTTTATGGCGGCCGACATCATTGCCGAGGTTCACGGCTTTAATCCCTGGACGAAGAAATTCCGCAGCCTGGTTGCCGAAGGACGGATCGGCGCCAAGAAAATCCTGCTGCTCAAGCCCCAAACCTTCATGAATCTCAGCGGAGACGCGGTGCAGCAAGCGCTCGCCTTCTACAAACTCGACATGGACGCGCTCACCGTGTTCCATGATGAGCTCGATCTTGCCCCGATGAAGGTCAAGGTAAAGCAGGGTGGCGGCACCGCCGGCCACAACGGCCTGCGCTCGATCGATCAGCACTTGGGCCCCGACTTCCGCCGCGTCCGCATCGGTATCGGTCACCCGGGCCACAAGGATCGGGTCACCGGGTACGTCCTCGGCAATTACGCCAAGGCCGAAATCGAACCCCTCTCGGACCTCCTCGCCGCGCTCACAAGCGAAGCCGACTGGCTCGCCAATGGCGACGAAGTCCGCTTCATGAACGAGATCGCTCGCCGGATGCACGACGAATGACGATCCGCAGCCTCTTTGCGACCCGGCTGTATGAAGCCCAGCTCGATGCCGACATGCTCGGCGATCTCGCGCATTCCATCCGGACGCTTTCACAGGACGACACCGCCGGTCAGCGCTGGAGCCGCGAGCATCGTTATCGCGGTTACACCAGCTATGCCTCGCTCAACGATTTGCCCAAGCGCGATCCGGTCATCGGCGATCTCTCGCGGTTGCTGACCAAGCACGCCGCCGCTTTCGCGCAGGATTGCGCCTTCGACCTCCCCCGCAAGCCGCGCCTCGACAGCCTGTGGGTCAATCTGTTGAAAGGCGGTGGACATCACAGTGGACACATTCACCCCCACAGCATCCTCTCCGGCACACTCTACGTCGAAGTGCCGCCAGGATCTGGCGCGATCCGCTTCGAGGATCCGCGCCTGCCGATGATGATGGCTGCGCCAACCCGCCCCGACACCTTTGTGACGGTCGATCCCCGTCCCGGCTTGCTCCTGCTCTGGGAAAGCTGGCTGCGGCACGAGGTCATGCCCGGCACCGCCCGCAGCGAGCGGCTCAGCATCAGCTTCAATTTTGCTTAGGCAAAGCGATCGAACTGCCGGCATATTCCCAAGCATAAGGGAAGCCGCTGTCACCCAGAATTGACTGGATGAGCCAGGGGAACGCCGGTTCCGACCGCACGTCGTTCGACAGGAGGACCACGCAGCGCCGCTTCGCCTCGATGCATACCATCATGTTGGCTGTGCTGTCGTTGTGCCCGCCCTTCATGAAGCCCCGACCCTGCGGCCCCGTAAAGGTGATTACCCCTAGGCCGGCCGCGAGGCCCTTCCACCGTTGTTCAGGCGACGCATCGGCTTTCATGACCGGAAATTGCGACCGCGACAGGATCGGCAGTTGCGCCTTTAGCATCTCGGTGCGGCTCTTTGCCGTCAGGCCCTCCCCGCGCATGAAGCCCGCTGTAAACCGGGCGATATCGGCAATGCTGGTGTCCATCGATCCGGCCGCGCGCACCCTGCTGCGCTCATCATGCGGTTCGAGGATTCCATCAGCCTTCCAACCGTCAGCCAGGTTTCGCGCGAAAGCCGGCCGCCAAGTCATACTGGTATTTACCATGCCCCAGCGGTCGAACACCCGCCGCTGCATTTCATCGCCCAGCTTCATCCCCAGCCCCTGCTCCAGCGCGAATTGCAGCAGGATGATTCCCTCGCCCGAATAAGAGTAGCGGCTTCCGGGTTCGAAATTGATGCGCAGCTTCTGGTCCGGCTCGTCCCACGAGAAATTCCGAAAGCCTGAGCTGTGGGTCAACAGCATGCGCGGCGTGATGTTGCGCCAACGCTCGTCGCCGGCAAGGTCAGCCCAATTCCCGTAGGCGTCGAGATTGCCATAATCTGGGAGTGGCTTTGCCAGATAATCAGCAATCCGGCGGTCGAGGTTGATCCGCCCTTCGTCGACCAGCTGCATGACCGTATAGGCAAACACGGCCTTGGTCAGCGACGCCCCATACATCACCGTGTCATTGGTTAGGGGATCGCCCTTGGCATTACGCGCGCCGAACGCCTGCACGGACACCACCCGGCCGTTGTCGATTACCGCAATCGCCAGGCCCTTGGCCCCGGTCGCCTGCATTGCCTTGGCGGCGAGCGTTGCGATCCGTGGCTTGGACGGCGGCGCCGCGTCAGCTGGCGCTGCAAACACGGCCCCAGCACCCGCAAGCATGAGCATCAATCGCCGCATCCGACTCCTCCCATCAGGGCTGGCCAGTTGGCTCGCACTTTCCTATCGCGCAGGCAAATCCTCACACAATCGGAATCCAAGCTCATGGGCTTCAAATGCGGCATTGTCGGACTCCCGAACGTCGGCAAATCTACCCTTTTCAACGCGCTGACCGAAACGGCGGCGGCGCAGGCGGCGAATTATCCGTTCTGCACGATCGAGCCCAACGTCGGGCGCGTCTCGGTCCCTGACGAACGGCTGCAGGATATTGCGCGCATCGCTAGTTCGAAGTCGATCATCGAAACCCAGATCGAGTTCGTCGATATCGCCGGACTCGTCCGCGGCGCCAGCCAGGGCGAAGGGCTGGGCAATCAGTTCCTCGCCAACATCCGCGAAGTCGACGCCATCGTCCATGTATTGCGCTGTTTCGAAGGCGGCGACGTGACCCATGTCGAAGGCCGCGTCGATCCCATCGCCGACGCCGATACGGTCGAGACCGAACTGATGCTCGCCGACCTCGACAGCCTTGAGCGGCGCGTGCCCAACCTCGTCAAGAAAGCGCAGCAGGGCGACAAGGAGGCCAAGATCGAGGCTTCGGTCCTTGGTCAGGCGCTGGACCTGCTGCGTGCGTCAAAACCTGCCCGGCTTACCCAGCCGAAGGACATCGAAGAAGACCGAGCGCTAGCCCGCGCGCAACTGCTCACCGCCAAGCCAGTCCTCTACGTGTGCAACGTCGACGAAAGCGATGCGGCACAAGGCAATGCGCTGTCCGCCCGCGTGTTCGAAAAGGCCGCCACCGAGGGCGCGAAAGCGGTCGTCGTGTCAGCCGCGATCGAGGCCGAAATCGTCACCCTTGACCCGGAAGACCGCGCCGCATTCCTCGCCGATCTCGGGCTCGCCGAAACCGGGCTGACCCGAGTGATCCGCGCCGGCTATGAATTGCTCGGCCTGCTGACCTTCTTCACCGCCGGACCGAAGGAGGCGCGCGCCTGGACCGTCGAGCGCGGCGCCAAAGCCCCGCGCGCTGCGGGCGAAATCCACACCGACTTTGAACGCGGCTTCATTCGCGCCGAAACTATCGCCTTCAAGGATTTTATCGCGTGCAACGGCGAAGCGGGTGCGCGCGATGCGGGCAGGCTGCGCTCCGAGGGCAAGGATTATGTCGTCGCGGACGGCGACGTCCTGCTGTTCCGCTTCAACGTGTAGGAGCCACCTCGATCTTCGCGGCCTCTCGCTGGAACGGCCAGCGTTCCGCCATTCCGACCATCAGCAGCACCCACGCCGCGCCGAACGACCAGCCGCCGAGCACATCGCTTGGCCAGTGCACGCCGAGCATCGGCCGGCTGATCCCCACAATCATCGATGTCAGCAGCGCGGCCAAGACTGCGACCTGACGATGACGTGCAGGCGCCACGACCAGCGCCAGCGCCAGAAACACGATCATCGAATTGGTCGAATGCCCGCTCGGAAAGGACAGGCTGTTGACCGGCACCAGATGTTCGCGATCCTCTGGCCGCAGCCTGCCGATCCCGATCTTCTGCAGGTGCACCAACAGGCGCCCGAACAGGCAGATGCTGAGGAACAGAATCGCCTGACGCCGCGCCCGCGCGACGATGAGCAGCAGCCCCCCGACGATCAGGGTCAGCGGAAACAGAAATTGCCACTCGCCCAACAAAGTGACGAACGTCGCCGCCGACTGCAATGCCGGGCGATGCGCGGCGTAAAGGAAATCCAGCAGCGCCCGATCCAACGGCCCGGTGCCGGTGGCCATCATCGCCAACCAGATGCCGATCAGTAGCGCCGGCACCAGCGACCATTTCAAATTGCGGCTCATGGCGCATTGACGCGGCGCGGCGCGCTTTGCTCCGCGTGCAACACTGTTCCGCGCTAACCCTTGATGCCCTGCTTGGCCTTGGCGCGGCGGCTCTTGGCCTGGTTTTTCGGGTCGAGCGCGCCGGTCACCCGCACCTTGCGCTTGGCCTCCGCCCAGATCTCGCGATAGGCGAAATAGCCGAGGATCGTCGCCACGAGCAGGAACAGCACCACGGCCAGTCCGCTTCGATGGCGATTCTCGAGCTTGGGCTCGGCGGTCCACACCAGGAATGCGGACACGTCTTGCGCCATCTGATCGACCGTTGATTTCGTGCCGTCAGCATAAGTCACCTGACCTTCCGCGGTCAGCGGCGGCGGCATGGCGAAGTTGAGATTGGCGAAATAGGGATTGAAGTAGACGCCCTGCGGCGGACGGTTTGCGGCCGGCACGCCTTCGCCATGACTATTGCGATAGGTCGCCGCGTTTTTATATCCTGTCAGCAGCGAATAGACATAGGCTGCACCGCCCTCGCGCGCCTTGGTGATCAGCGACAGATCGGGCGGGAGCGCATTGTTGTTGGCAGCCCGCGCGGCGGTTTCATTCGCATAGGGGCTCGGGAAGCGGTCCGACGGGATGGCCTTGCGGGTCGCGGCTTCGCCGGTCTCCGGATTGATGCTCGGCACTTCGGTCGCCCATTGATCGGCGATCGCTTTCACTTCCGGCTCTTCATAGCCCAGCGCATGCAGGTCGCGGAACGCCACCAGGCTCAGCCCGTGACATGCAGAGCAAACTTCCTTGTACACTTGGAAGCCGCGCTGCAGCTGCTGGCGGTCGAACTTGCCGAGCGGGCCGTCGCTAGCCAGCTTCAGATGCCGAGGATGCTCGTGGAATTTGTGCTCGGCTGACTCTGCAGCGGGCGAGGCCATCGTCTCGGCCATGCCGGTGCCAAGCGAAATCAGGAGCACTCCGGCGAAGCCCAGGCCGACCAGAAGACCGCCGCTCCGGACCACGCCAAGCCGGGCGAAGAACGCCATGATCAATGCAAAGGGGGCGAGTAGATAACCCATCGATGGCTTCCCTTATTCCGCGGCCGTGAGCGGCGGCGGCGTGACGCCGATCGGCGAGGATTCCTTCTTCTCGCCATGAAGCACGGAACTGGAAATCGAATCCGGCAATGGCAGCGGCTTCTCATAATGCGCGATCAACGGCAGAATGATCAGGAAGTGAAGGAAGTAATATGCCGAGGCGATCTGGCTTACGGCAACCACGCTTGGAGTTGCCGCCGACCCGCCGGCCCAGCCGAGCAGCAACACATCGAGCACCAGCACCACGAACGCCCATTTGAATACGGGCCGATAATGGCCCGATCGCACCGGCGATTTGTCGAGCCACGGCAGGAAGAACAACAGCAGGATCGAGGCGAACATCGCCAGCACGCCCCACAGCTTGGCGGGCAGGATGAAGTCGACCGTGAAGGCGCGCAGGATCGCGTAGAATGGCCAGAAATACCATTCGGGCACGATATGCGCCGGCGTCGCCATCGGATTGGCAGGAATGTAATTGTCGGCGTGGCCGAGCGCGTTCGGCATGAAGAACAAGACGATGCAATATAGCAGCAGGAACAGCCCCGCGAACCAGCCGTCCTTGGCGGTGTAGAACGGGTGGAACGGCAACGTGTCCTTCTCCGTCTTGACGTCGACTCCGGTCGGGTTGCCCGATCCGGGGATATGCAACGCCCAGATATGCAGGATTGTCACGCCCGCGATCACGAACGGCAGTAGATAGTGCAGCGAGAAGAACCGCGTCAGCGCCGCCTGATCGGGCGCATAACCGCCAAGCAGGAAGATGCGCAGCGGCTCGCCGACGACCGGGAAGGCCGAGAAGAAGCCGGTGATGACCTGCGCGCCCCAATAGCTCATCTGGCCCCACGGCAGCACATAACCCATGAAGGCCGTCGCCATCATCAGCAGATAAATGACGAGGCCGAGCATCCACACCAGCTCGCGCGGAGCCTTGTAGCTTCCGTAAAACAGGCCGCGGAAAATGTGGATGTAGACCGCGATGAAGAAGAAGCTCGCGCCATTGGAGTGGGCGTAGCGCAGCAGCCAGCCCGCGTTGACGTCGCGCATGATATGCTCGACCGAGTTGAAGGCGCCATCGGCGGACGCATAATAATGCATCGCCAGCACGATTCCGGTGACGATCTGGATGGTCAGGAAAATCCCGGACAGAACGCCGAAATTCCACCCGTAATTGAGATTGCGCGGGACCGGATAGCCGCCGCCGATCGCGCCATAGACCAAACGCGGCAAAGGCAGCCGATCGTCGATCCAGCGCGCGAAGTTCGACTTGGGTTCGTAGGGCTTGGCCCAGTGAAAGCTCATTGGATCCCTCTCAGCCGATCTCGACGACCGTATCGGACTTGAATGCATATTCCGGCACGTGCAGGTTCAGCGGCGCCGGGCCTTTACGGATGCGCGCGGCCGTATCGTAATGCGATCCGTGGCACGGGCAGAAATAGCCGCCGAAATCACCGCGGGTTTCCCCTTCGCCGGTGCCCAGCGGAATGCAGCCGAGGTGCGTGCAAACCCCCATCGTGATCAGCCAATTGGCCTTGCCCGGCTTGGTCCGCTCGGCCAGCGACTGCGGATCGCGAAGCGAGCTCACGGGCACGGCATTCGCGGCCTTGATCTCCTGCGGCGTGAGGTTGCGGATGAACACCGGCTGCTTGCGCCACACGGTCTTGATCGCCTG
>JBDSZD010000190.1:0-3517 GCA_039925325.1 Sphingomicrobium sp. | reverse complement strand
GGCGGGAGGATGACGGCTCCACCTTCCAGGCCAAGGCGAGCGTCATTGGCGATGCGATCCTCGCCCGCAAAGATGCACCCGCCGCTTATCATCTCGCTTGCGTCGTGGACGATGCCGCGATGGGCGTAACCCTGGTCGTGCGCGGCGCGGATCTCCGGCCGTCCACGCCAATCCAGCGCCTGCTGCAACAGCTGCTGGGCCTACCCGAGCCAGGCTATCTGCATCATCCGCTCGTCGTTCACGACGACGGACGCCGTCTGGCCAAGCGCGATCAGGCGCCGACGCTTGCTTCAATGCGCGAGTTCGGCGCCGATGGACCGGCGCTCGCCGCATCGCTCGCCATGGGCATAGTGCCGGGTGGTTTTCGGCTCGCAAGCGCCTAAATAGGCACCATGGGCAACACTCTCCTGATCATCGTCCTCGTTCTCGCAATGGCGGCAACGGCTTATGTCCTCGTTCGGGGCGTCATCGCGATGGCTTCCGGCAAGGACTCCAGCAGCCAGCAGCAACAGGAGTGGATGCGCAAGCGCGTGATCTTCCAGGGCGTCGCCATCCTCGTGGTCGCCTTGATCCTGATGCTCGCCTCCGCGCGCTGATGGTCAAGCTCAACCGCATCTACACCCGCACCGGCGACACCGGCAGCGCAGGGCTGGTCGACGGCTCGCGGGTCAGCAAGTCGAGCCTGCGCATGATTGCGATCGGCGAGGTGGATGAAGCGAATGCCGCGATCGGTCTCGCACTGGTCCACGCCAAAGGGGAGACCGCCGCCCAGTTGCTCCGAATCCTGAACGAGATGTTCGACCTTGGCGCCGACGTTGCGACGCCAGGCGAGATCGAAGGCGCGCTACGCATCGTCGGCAGCCAGGTCGAGCGCCTCGAGGTCGAGATCGACGCGATGAACGAGCAGCTGGAGCCGCTCACCAGCTTCATCCTGCCGAGCGGTTCTCCGGCCGTCGCCGCGCTGCACCTCGCGCGAACGGTCGTTCGCCGCGCCGAGCGCGCGGCGGTCGCGCTCAACGAAAGCGAGCCGCTCAACCAGTCGTTGCTCGCCTACCTCAATCGGCTTTCGGACCATCTGTTTGTGGCCGCGCGTTGTGCCGCCGCAAGCGAGGGAGGTGATACACTTTGGCAGCCCGGAGCGACTCGCTAGACGCGGTGCCGACGCTGGCCGGTCGGCTTGCGCGCACCCGCGCCCTGACGCTCGCTCTGGCCAAGTCGCTGAGCGATGCCGACGCAACCGTCCAGCCTTTCCCGGACGCATCGCCAGCGAAGTGGCATCTTGCCCACACCACCTGGTTCTTCGAGACCTTCGTGCTGCGCGATCATGTCCCCGGCTATCGCCCGTTCGACGACCGCTTCGCGTACCTGTTCAACTCATATTATGAAGGCGAAGGCGACCGGCATCCACGGCCGCGTCGTGGAATGCTCAGCCGTCCGTCGCTGGACGACATTCGCGCTTGGCGCGGGCATGTCGACGACGCGCTCGAACGCGCATTGCCGAACTTGCCGCGGACCGCCATCGACCTCGTCGAGCTTGGCATCAACCATGAGCAGCAGCATCAGGAGCTGTTTCTCACCGACATCCTCGCGACCTTCGCGGCCAATCCGCTGGAACCGGTTTATGCTCCATTGGAGCCGACGCCCTCCGTCCCGACTGAGCCGCTGACCTTCCAACCTGGTCGCTCCGGGCTCATCGACGTCGGCGCACGGGCGCTGGGCTTCGCGTTCGATGCCGAGCGGCCACGGCATCAGCAGCTCCTGCACCCGCACGCGATCGCAAATCGTCCGGTCACCAACTCTGAATGGGCTGAATTCATTACGGACGGCGGCTATCGCACTGCCGCGCTGTGGCTGTCGGAAGGATGGGACCGGGTTCAGCGCGAGAGCATCTCCGCTCCGCTCTATTGGGGCAACGACGAAACCATGTTCACTCTTGGCGGTCGCCGCGCGATCGAATCGGCTGCACCGGTTGCGCACGTCAGCTATTTCGAGGCCGACGCCTTCGCGCGCTGGGCCGGAGCGCGCCTTCCGACCGAATTCGAATGGGAGAATTTCGCTGCTTCCTCCGACCCCGACCTCGGCAACCAGCTCGACCATGCCGGTGCGGTCGCGCCTCGTTCCGCTGGCAGTATCTTCGGCGATGTCTGGCAATGGACGCAAAGCGCCTTCGCCCCGTACCCGGGTTTCCGCCCCGCGGAAGGCGCGGTTGGCGAATATAATGCGAAGTTCATGTGCGGGCAGTTCGTGCTGAAAGGCGCCAGTTGCGCAACGCCGCGCGGCCATTCGCGGCCCAGCTACCGCAATTTCTTTCCTCCCGGCGTGCGCTGGCAATTTACGGGACTGCGCCTTGCTCGCGACTGCTGATCAACAAGTGCCCGCGTTCCGTGACGACGTCCTCGCTGGGTTAGCCGCGCAGATCCCCGCCGTGCCGGCGCGCTGGCTCTACGACCAGTGCGGCTCAGAATTGTTCGACGCCATCACGCGGTTGCCAAGCTATTATCCGACCCGGACCGAAACCGCGCTGCTGCATTCCGCGATGCCCGAAATTGTGCGCCGGATCCCGCGCGGAATGGCGGTCATCGAGTTCGGCGCAGGCTCACAGACCAAGACTCCGATCCTGCTCGAGGCGATCGGTCCAAGCGCTTATGTTCCGATCGACATTTCGGGCGACTATCTCGAACTTGGCGCCGCCGAGATCGACGAAGCATTCTTCCGGCTCCCGGTTTATCCGGTCACCGCCGACTTCACCCGGCCGCTGAACCTTCCGAATGAGGTCAGGGACACCCCCAAGATCGGATTCTTCCCAGGCTCGACGATCGGCAATTTCGTGCCGCCGTCGGCAACCGACCTGCTGCGCCATTTTCGCGAGATTTTGGGCGCGGGCGCGCTGCTTCTGATCGGCATGGACCGGATCAAGCCGGTCGAACGGCTGATCGCCGCTTATGACGATCCGCAAGGGATCACAGCACAGTTCAACCTCAACCTGTTGGAACGGATTAACCGCGAGCTGGACGCGGACGTTCCGGTCGATTCCTTCCGCCACGAAGCGCGGTGGAACGACCTTCTATCGCGGGTTGAAATGCATCTGGTCGCCAACCGGCACGTGCGGTTGGCGATCTGTGGACAATCCTTTTCTGTCGCTTCCGGCTCCTCCATCCACACGGAGAACAGCCATAAATATGACGCACGCAGCGGCCGATTGCTCCTGCTTGCCGGCGGCTGGACCCCGCTGGCGGAATGGACCGACCCGGCGGGGGACTTTGCGATCATCCTCGCGCAATCGCAGCCGCTCCGTTTCGCGCCCTGACGTTGCGGCGATTAGGTCTGACGGCTAAGGCCGCGCCATGATCCACGCACTCTTCAGCATCGCACAATATCTGCTCACCATCCTGACCTGGATCATCATCGCCCAAGTGATCATCAGCTGGCTGTTTGCGTTCAACGTCCTCAACCAGAGCTCACAGGGCGTGCGGGCCCTGTCCAATGCGCTCGACCGGATCCTCGATCCCTTGTACCG
>JBDSZD010000189.1:0-3635 GCA_039925325.1 Sphingomicrobium sp. | reverse complement strand
AGTGCCACAGAAAGCAGACCGCCTGTTTTCGAGCGGGTAAGGGCGAAAGGGTGCGGCAAGAGCGCACCGCGGCTCCGGCAACGGAGGCGGCATGGTAAACCCCACCGGGTGCAAGATCGAATAGGGGTGGCATATGAGCCTGTTCCGGCTCGTCACCCGGGTTGATTGCTTGAGGGGCAGGGTAACCCGCCTCCTAGAGGAATGGTCGCACAGGCGCAGAAATGCGCTGGACAGAACCCGGCTTACAGGCCCTCTGGCACACTTTCTTCCGCAGGCCTCGCATTGCGCGACCGGGCCGACTAACTGGGACATGATGGCGAAGCAGGGACGAACGGACGATTGGGGTTTTCCGCGCTGGCGGCCTTACGGGGCCAAGTCGAGCGCGGCGACGCGGGTGCGCCTGTGCGACCGTGAGGGCTGCAACGAGGCCGGCGACCGGCCCGCGCCCAAGGCGCCGAACATGCCGGAGCGCTGGTATTTCTGTGAGGCTCACGCGGGCGAGTACAACAAGAACTGGAATTATTTCGCGGGACTCGATCCCGAAGAAGCGGCCCGGCGTGCGGCGGATGAGCAACGCGGCAATGCGGGCTATCGCGAATCGGCGCACTGGCAGTGGGGCGGTCCCGGCGACGGCACGCGCAGCCGCGACGAAATGCGGGCGCTGGAAACGCTCGAACTGGAATCCGACGCCGATTTCGCCGCGGTCAAGGCTGCGCACAGGCGCCTTGCCAAGGAAAACCACCCCGATTTGAAGCAAGGCAATGCGGATTCGGCCAAGCGCTTCCAGCAGGTGCAGGCGGCTTATGATGTTCTCCGCAAGGCTGAAGAGCGCAAGGAAGCCAAGCCGGCCTAAGCCGCGGCGATCCGGGCGGCCGTATCCTTGACCAAAGCAATCATGTTCGGAACGCCCTGAGTCCGGTTGGCGCTGAGCTGGCGTGCCAGGTCGAACGGGGCAAGCGCCGCCTCGACGTCCATCGCCGCGACCTCCGCCGCCGGTTTGTCCTGTACGGCGGACAGAACCAGCGCGACGATACCCTTGGTGATCGCGGCGTTGCTGTCGGCGAGGAAGTGGAGCCGGCCGGCATCGCTGGTCGGATAGACCCACACCGAAGCCGAACAGCCGCGTACCTTGGTGGCGTCGGTCTTGAGCGCGTCTGGCATCGGTTCAAGCTTGCGGCCCAGATCGATCAGCAGCCGATAGCGATCCTCCGCGTCGAGGAACTCATATTCCTCGAGAATGTCCGAGATCGGCGGCAACATGGTGGCCGAATAGCAGGCAGGGACCCCCGCTTCTAGCGGTCGCGCAGTGCGTCGATCTCGCGGCCGAGGCTGTTTTCCTTTTCGACCGTGATCCGCTCGATCACCTTGATGCGGTCCTTCAACTCCTGGACTTCGGTCCGCAACCGCTCATTTTCCTGACGATTGCTGTTGCCGCCGCCGAGGTCGGGCAGTTCCAGCGGGCGACCGTGCCGAAGGCCGGCTTTGATGACAACCGCCGTGGCAATGATTGCGACGATGATGATGATCATGACTTCTTCGGGCATGGTTCAGGCCTTCGTTTCGAGTTTCTTATAGTCGCGCAGGGCTTCGATCTGGGCGGCCGTCTGGGTGCCGGGATCGGTCGCGATCTGCTCGATCACGCGTAGCCGTTGCTCGATGCGTTCGACCTGGGCGGCATATTGAGCGGCCTTCTCGGCGACCATCTTCGCTTCGACCTCCAGCTGGCGCTCTTTCAGCTTCAGCCAGGGTTTGACGAACACGCCGCCGATGACGGCTAACACGCCGCAGGAAATGCCGAGGATTGGAATGATGATCGGGTCCATTGCTTGGTCCTAGTCCACGTTGGTGAGGCGCGGTGTGGTCCGCAAGGCTTCGATCTGCGCCGCCGTTTCCGCACCGCGATCGGTGACGATCTGTTCGAGCACGCGAACGCGCTGCTCCAGTCCCGACTCCGAGCCTTGATGCTGGCATGCCTTGGAGATTTCGGCTCTCAGTTCGAGTTTTCGTTCGTGGTGACGCAGGACTCGGTGGACCAGGTACACGAAACCGAGGATTGGCAGGCCGATAAAGATTATCGCCATCATCACCTCACCCGGGCCGGTCACGCATTCCCTCCCTTGCCGAGCCGGAGCGAGTCAATCTCGCGCGACAGTTGTGCGGGTTGGTCGGTGACAATGCGCTCGATGGTCTCCAGCCGGTCCTTGACTGAACCGATCTCGGCACGAAGCTGGGCATTCTCATTTGTGAGAAGTTTGATGCGTTCCTGCGCCTCGGTCGACACCTGCGGGTGCAGCGCCTTGCCCCAGCTATTTTCCAGCGGATAACCGTTCTTGATGCGCAGCCAGGTCGTAAATACCCAGCCGGAGATCGCCATGAACCCGAGCAGCATGCCGCCGCCAATGATCCACGGCAGGTTCGGCACGATGATGTTCCCTGCGTCCATGTCCCTGCACTTCCTACTTTTCTTACCGAAGCCGGTCGATATCGTCGGCCAATTGCCGCGACGGCTCGGTCGCGATCCGTTCGAGCACTTTCAGTCGCTCCTCAAGCCGGGTGACGGCGCTCTTCAATTCCGCGTTCTCCGCAGCCAGCCGTTCGGCCGCCGGATCCTGCTTGGTGACAGTGCCGCCCCATTCGCCTTCCAGCGGATAGCCGTGCTTCGCCCTGATCGCGGTGGTGACAATCCACGCCAGAAAACTCATGGCGATGATCGCCAGGATGAAAGTCGGTCCCCCGAAGCCCATATCCGTCCTGCCCCTCTTAGATGGTCGCGATGATCAGCGAAGTTGTTCGATTTCGCTCGCGAGCGTTCGGTTCTCTGTTGTCACATAGCTTTCGATGTCGGCCAGTCTCCGGTCGATCTCCTTCATCTTCAACCTTATGTCCCGCGCCGTGCGCGTCGGAGAGCGACGGACCTGCTGCCAGAATTGCTCCTGCTGCGGATCCGCCACCGCGAATTCGCTCGGTTTGTCCGGGGTAATGAACCCGGCGATGACGTAGAAAGGCAGGATCGAGCCGCTGCTGATGAACACCGCCGCGACCATGCACACCCGCACCAGGTTCACGTCGAAGCCGGTGTAATCGGCGATTCCGGCGCAGACCCCCATGATCTTGCCATTGCGTTTGTCGCGATAGAATTTGGTGCGGCTCGGCGGCTGTTCCATCGGGCGCTGGAAGATGTCGTTCGGCATCTTATTCTCCGTCGGCGAGTAAGCGGGCCGACTCCGACCGGCCGGGCAGACAAGTCTGACGCCAGTCGGGATTCTCTGCAGTCATGATGCGCTCGATCGTGCACAGGCGATCGTCGAGGCGGCGGGCAGACTCGTAGAGATCGTCAAGCAACTTCTCATCCCCCTGAGTCAGTGTCGAAGCCTGTTTCCACTTGGTGATGTAGTGAAAGATGAGCCAAGGGAGCCCAATCACAACGATTGGAACGATGAATACGGCTTCCATTCTTACTTCCCCTTCGCCGCGAGCGCGGCCTTCATTGCTTCAAGCTCCGCATCGACCGATTCTTCGGCTCTCAGCTCGGCGATTTCTTCTTCCAGGCTTTTCGGGCCGGTCATTCCCAGCGCGTCGGCGCGGCCTTCCGCGAAGTCGGCGCGCCGTTCGAGCATGTCGAAGCGGCTGAACGC
>JBDSZD010000188.1:0-2998 GCA_039925325.1 Sphingomicrobium sp. | reverse complement strand
AGTCACTTTGGGTCAAAACCTCCCCGTGGGAGGCGAGCTCTTTCAGGTGACGCCGGACGACCTTCCGAACGTTCTTCGAGTTACTGAAGCCGAGAGCCTCGCCGATGCGGGTATCACGAATGCGCGGCTCGCCGCCGAGGACACGCAGATCGCGGATTGCTAGCGCGCCCATGTCTAGTTTCCTGTGCGCGATAGACGGTGATTCTGTGCATCGACCGTGTTAGGTTCCGAAAAGGTGGAATTGCCCGCCTGCTCGGCTAGGACTTGCTCGATGGCATCCGACACTCTCTTGCTTGCGCGACCGCGCAGCACGTCCTGGACGCCCTTTTCAGGGAGCGCGTGGGCCTCATGGAAGCGTTTGATGGTGCCGTACCGCTTGCGGATCGCGGCCTTCACATCCTCGGGGTGGGTCTGTTGAAGAAACATAGCTTTTTCCTACGATGGTGTGCAACCAACGTGGATAGTGACAACATATTGTTATTAGGTCAACAGCATTGTGTTTCGACATGCTAGAGGCGATGGGAGACCGTCTTCGGGGAGAGCGGTTACGGCTCAATATGGATGCCGGAACCCTTGCCGACCTCGTAGGAGTTCACCGGAACAGCCAATACGCCTATGAGAAGGGCCGCACTCCGGCGCCGGCCGACTACTTATTGCGCTTGGGCGACCACGGGGTGGACATTGGCTATGTCCTCACCGGCCATCGGATCAGCGGACTGCTGGAGGGCATGGACAAGGTGGTTCTGGACTGCTGGAATGAGCTTTCGCTGCGCGAACGCGAAGCCGTGATGAGCCTCTTGCTTGCGCTAACCGGTCGCGTGGTGACGGTCGAACAGCTGTCGCTGGACGCCGCTGCTGCCGCAAAGCAGAGACGGGAGATTGAAGGGGAACTCCGATGATAGCGTTTGCCGCCATGCTCCTTGCCGTGATCGAACAGCCGAAGGATCTGGCGATTCCCGACCTCACGAGTAACGGTTTTTACACCAGTGACGTCCTTGCCGCGCGGCGGGAGTTAACTGAGACTTTCAAGGCGATCGACTCGGAATATGTTGAGCAAAACGGGTTCGTGCTGTGGCAGATTTGGGCTCGCCCGCCCTCCGTTAAGGACGATCTTCGACGCGCCTGTGCTATTCTGAAAGAACACTGGCTTGGGAGTGGGGTCGTCGATGTCCGTTTCAGTACGGCAGTCAAAGGTAACAAGGACGATCTCGACGGCCAGACCACAAGCTTGGGGCGCATGAACTGCGCATCGGGCCTGGTCTACAAACATTGATTTGGTCCCACTTCCGCGACAGCCAGTCGCGCCAATGTTTACCGTTCCGTTGCCGCGCAACGGCGGAAAACAGCCGTAAATTAAAACTGGGACCCTTCGTTCGAACTGGGACCCCCTAGGTCCCACTTCCGCGCCCTCCGCAGGCACGTATTCGTGACGGATTGGTGGCTACGTCACCGACCGCGAGCGCCGCCTAAGAAGCCTCTTACGAAGGGGAAAGGCGGCGCTAAGAACCCGCTGCTGACGCATTAAGAAGCTATCCTCTCAGCGAGCGGCGACTCCGAACGGTCCTGTCCCGGCAACGTCTAATTGGCGACTGACTCTAGACACAGCTCGCCGCCGCCAAATTTACCGAGCATGACATCCGCGTGGCTGAAATCCGCCGAAAATCCCATTTTGTCCCGCCTGATGCCCGATAATCCCGCCCACTTACGTCACTCCAATCTCTCTTGTTCCCTCACACCGCGGCTACTCAGGATGAGCGGATAGTAGAAGCCGTGCTTAGCCGAGCATCAGCTTGGAGACGTCCTCAAGGCTTCGGCGGATATCCTCGACCATCGCCGCGCTGGCCGCCCGATGCGGTTCGCGGCCCGCCGATCGCTCGCCCAGCAGGGCTTCCAGCCCCGCTGCCGCGCCGCCGGCGATGGATGTGGTACGCCGATCGAAACAATCCCGTTTGGCCTCGGTGACCTGCGGCCAGATCGCCGCAATCTCGACGTCGTGGTCGAAGTCCGAAGCCGGGCCGCCGCCGAACGGGTCAACCAGCCGCAAGGCGTGGCGAATGCTCGCCAGCCGGGTAACCGCCTCGGCATAGGGCTGGCCGGTTGCGGGGCTAAGCGATTCGGAAAATAAATGAAGCATGACCGGAAAATCACCGGTCGGAGCTAAGAAATAGTGAATCGCCGGACTTTAAGCGTCCGAACTGGCTTCGATATCCCGCAAAATCCAGCCCCGCTGCGGGATCGTTTCGATGAATTCAGCACCGCCCGACGCCATCCGCAGCTTCTTGCGCAGCTTGGAAATGAACACGTCGATGATCTTGGGTTGCGGCTGGTCGTCGACCCGGCGGTAGAGATGCTTGAGCAGCATCGCGCGCGTGACGACATTGTTGCGGGCGAAGGCGAGCAGCTCGAGTACGCGATATTCCATCTCGGTAATGCCGATCGGATGGCTGTCGATGCGGATCAGGCGCTGGACCTGATCGACCGCGAGCCGACCGCCGCACAAAGTGTCCGGCATCTCCCCGCCGCTGGCCTTGATCGACGCCAGAAGGCGCGAACTGGCTTCGTCACTGTCCTCCGCATTGAGCTGCCCGGGCGATCCAAGCAGCGCCTGTTGCAGGTCGCCGAGAAGCTTGTGCGCTTCCTCAACCAGGCGCGTGCCTTCCTCGAAGCGACGGCGGGAACGGTCGAGCATCGCTTCGATGTCGACGAGGCGGCCAGAAAGATTATCTTCAGCCATCAGCCGCGCGTGCCCCCCATCAGATCCAATATTATTGCGGTACTTGCGCCGAGGCGACCGGACCGTCGACCTCCGCGGCACTCAGCAATTGCGCGGTCACCGCGCCCTTGTCGATCACGCGGGTGTCGGGATCGCCAGCCATCGAGCGCGCGCCGACGGGTGCGCGGTCGCGGCCGGCGCGGTCGAGCAAGCTGGTCTCGGCCGCGCTGCGCGGGGCGGGGCCACCGAACAGGGCCTCGATCGCTTGCGCTTGCGCGTCCTGCG
>JBDSZD010000187.1:0-21658 GCA_039925325.1 Sphingomicrobium sp. | reverse complement strand
TCGTCGCCGGGATTGAGCGTCGGCGCCATCGAATCCCCCTCCACCCGGACGATCGAAAGTTTCGATGCGGGCGTTGCGGTCAGCGATTTCAGCCAGCGTTCGTCAAACGCAAAATAGGGTTTGCCGGATTCTTCGGAGACCACCGCACCGGGACCAGCCGAGGCGCGTACCGCGCTGCGAATGACCGGGACGAGCCCGTGGACGCTGCTGTCCGTATCCGCGGGGCCACCCAACGACGCTTCGGAAATACCGAAATAGCGGGCGAGTTTCCGCCGTTCTTCCTCGTGCAGCTTCTTCGGCACCCCGCGCCGAACAAATTGCTGAATGTAAGCCGGGTTGCGTCCGAGCATCCGGGACAGACCGGCGAAATCCTCTCCGCGTTCGGCGCACAGGCGTTCCAGAACAGTCCGCGGGTTCGACAACATGGTGAGTGAGTCCTTAGCTATAGGAAACTGCCTAGACAAGTGGCGATTATATACCTTGCAAACACGGATGGAATAATGCATAAGCTCCCTACAAGGAGTTTTCGCAATGTCTGTTCTGTCCCGCCCCTACTTCCACGATGAGGAAAAGGCTTTTGCCTATCTAGAGTCCGTGATCTGGGCAGATGGAACGGTTTGCCCGCATTGCGGCTGCATGGGCCGTATCACGAAGGTCAAAGCCAACGTCGAGAAGCGCATCCGCCTTGGCCTGTGGCGCTGTGGTGACTGCAAGAAGCAGTTCACCGTCAAAGTCGGCACCGTGTTTGAACATGCCCGCATCCCGCTGAACAAGGCCCTGCAAGCCGCCTATCTGATGTCCACTAGCAAGAAGGGCATTTCGGCCCATCAGCTGCACCGCCTTCTTGAAGTGACCTACAAGACGGCGTGGTTTCTGGCGCACCGTATTCGTGAGGCCATGCGCTCCGGCGATTTCACCCCGTTCGGTCAAGGCGGCGGCGCGGTCGAGGTTGATGAGACTTACATCGGCAAGAAGAAGGACAGCGGCAATCCGAAGGGTGGCCACGCTCACAAAATGGCTGTTCTGGCGCTTGTGGATCGCAATTCCGGCAAGTCGCGCATGTTCTACGTCGAGAAGGCCGCTGGCTCGCTCATTCAGCCGATCGTGCTTGCGAACCTCTCCCGCGAAGCCCGCCTAATGACGGACGAACACACTATGTATCGCCGCATTGGCCGTGAGTTCGCGATGCACGGCGCAGTGCGCCACTACGACAAGGAATACGTACGCGGCGACATCACGACTAACACGGTGGAAGGCGCTTTCAGCATCTTCAAGCGCGGCATGAAGGGCGTCTATCAGCACTGCGCTGAAAAGCATCTGCACCGCTACCTTGCCGAGTTTGAGTTCCGTTACAGCAACCGTGAAAAGAACGGCTTCAATGACGGCGCACGTAGTGTGGAAGCGCTCAAAGGCATCGTCGGCAAGCGCCTGACTTATGGGGGGCCTAGTGCGGCAGCCTGACCCGAAGCCGAGTCAGCCCGAACAGTTGTGGCTTGAAGGCATATAAAGATTCCTTTATGTGAAAACTTGCGGCCCTTGCTTGGTGAATGCGCTCCTTGCGCTCCTAGGGATAGCCAAGATCGCCAATATGGCGGGCCGCACTTTTTTTTCAGTAATAGTGCTTCGTGCCCTTCTGCCACAGGTCGTACTCGTACGTTTTGCGGCACTTGATTTGGTCATATGCGCTGCTGTCATTGCGCTCTATTTTCCGCTGAACGGCCCACGCGCAGTAGTCAGCAACTTGAAGCATTGGATCAGCTTGGCAGGGCCGGAAATCGACGATCCACGGCACCTCGCGCGCGCTCTGCCGAACAACGTCCTCCAAGGCCGTTGTATAGGTTAGTCGTTCCTTCTTGGTGCCTATGGACGCAGCAGTGACAACGAGCCGGTCATCTTGCTTCAGGTGTGGTGCAATTGCGTGCTTGAAATGGAAATACCACGGATACTGGTAAAACCGCGCCTTGCTGGCGGTGACCTGCGGCATGGCTTTCGATTTTTCACAGATCGTAACCTGAAACTTAAAATCGTGTTTCAACATCTCTTCGTACACGCGGTGACGAACAAACGCTTCCTCGGTGGTGGCGTGAAAGTAGTCCTTCACCGGCTGATGTTCGCGGATAAGCTCGTGACGAAACTTCGTAATGGCCAACGCCATGTCAAGCGACGTCACTGTGACCGTGCAAATGATAAAGTAGCGGCTTACATTGGGCTCACGGTTGAAGGTGAAGCAGCCCGCTTCGTCTGAGAAAAGGTAGATATCCGCCATGGCTGACACTGTGCCCCAGGCAGACAAGTTTAAACAAGCCGCCAAGGAGCTAGAGTGCGACGAGGACGAAGCTCGATGGGAAGAGCGGCTGCGTAAAATCGCTAAGCAGAAGCCGAGCGAGCAAACAGATTAGTCGTCGCCCCAGCTCCATTTGAAATTATTGGCCACGATCCTCGCCTCTTCGATATGTCCTTGCCCGAGAAGCGGTAAGAGACGGTCAGCATAGGCAATGTAGCACTCCATCAAATAGGAATAGGGGACCGTCTCCGCCGTCTTGCTGGTTAGTCTTAGAGGGCCGAACCCAAACTCGCGCTTTAAGCTGAGCAGCGCGGCAACATACTCATGATGCGCTTTTCGGGCGGTTTCCTCGCTCTTGTAGGCCTTTGCCATTGCAGCACTATCTCGTGCCCGCCTGAAAGACGCCAGCGCCTTGCCCTTGCTGTCGAGGTTTGGGGGGTCAGCCTCCACCACGCCTGAGGGGAGTACGACAGGGACTTCGACGTAAACCGGCTTGGCCCACGTCCAGATCCAAAGCGCGGCCATAACAGCGAAGACTATCAGCCCAGAATAGAACAGCGTTGCGACATCGAACGCCAAACCGGCAGCAGCCAGCATTAGGCCGATACCCAGAGAACCGAGGATTCCGATGAAGCGCCGCACGCCCGCGTCATATCAGCGCACCACGCGTGTTTGCAAGGTACACAATCGCCAGACAAGTGGCGATGTAGTAGAATACATACCCAGCCAAGTGGGAGGCGGTGATGATAGCCGCTGAACATGACTGGGGTGCATCTCCCTCCGCTGACCGCGTGTGGTCACTCGTGAGTGGATTTTCTCCAGTTGCTCTAGCTGGAAAACGACCGCTTATGGTGATGCAGGCATTCATCGACGACAGTCACGATGACGAGCTTTACGTGCTTGCAGGGCATATCGCTTCGGTAGAGGCGTGGGCGCAGCTCTCTCGTGACTGGGAAAGGCTTTTGCCTAAGTTCGGCGTGCTATCCTCAAGTGGTCGATACGCGTTCAAGATGAGCGAAATGGCGAAGCTGCCAGAACGCATGGAACGGGTCGCGCCGTTCTATCGGCTCATCGAAGAGCATGTGACGATTTCCATTTCTGCTTGGCTCCGAAAGTCAGACATAAAACGTGCCTTCAGCCGCCTAGTGTCCCCCACCGCTACCCTCGCGTTTGAAAACTCGATCCGGCCCTTCGATCTCGTCTTTTGTGGGCTGCTGGACTGGATGAATAAATCCAAAGCCGAGGTTTCAAAGTGGGTCGATTACCAGCTCCCAATCGACTTCTACTTCGATGAGCAATCCGAAAAGACTTTGATGTGGGCGAGTTGGGACAAATTCGTTGCCACGCGCCAAGCCGACTTCAAAGATTTTGTCGGAGGGGTTCCTAGGTTCGAGGATGACGAGAAGTTCCTACCCCTACAGGCTGCGGACCTATGGGCCTGGTGGGTCCGTGAGTGGATTGAGGCGGACACCCCAGAGCAAATGCACATGCCAGACTTCGGCCCGTTTCAAGCTGCCCGCGAAGATCACATCAAGGTCGATTTTCAACTGACTGAGGATACGCTTGCGAGAGTACTTAGAACTAGCGCTCTTGCGCAGTTGGGGCCGGGTCACCTGATTTATGACGTGAAATTCCCTTTTTCACGCGAGCATCAAGACTCGCCCGATGTAGGTATCGTTCGGATCAGCTAAGCCACTATTGCGCTGATGTATTTGGTGATCGCCTCACCAGTTTATCAAGCGCGATTTCGGCTCTTTCTGGATCGAGTTCGCCAGCGGCGATTAGCCTTTCGGCTTCTCGCTTGAACCTCATGCTTTGCTCTTCCGGCGTCTCCGGATGCTTTTTCGGTGGCATTAGGCCCTCGCAGCAGTTGTTTGATAGGTTAGCCGCTTACCGACGATGCTCTTCAACATAAGGTCGAAGCGGGCAGCGTCGTTCACGCCAACCTTCTCCCGGTGGCTATAGCGGAACTCGAACTCTGCGAGATAGCGGTGCAGATGCTTTTCAGCGCAGTGCTGATAGACGCCGCGCATGCCACGCTTGAAGATGCTGAAAGCGCCTTCAATGGTATTGGTGGTTACGTCGCCGCGCACATATTCTTTGTTGTAGTGATGCACCGCGCCATGCTCGGCAAACTCACGACCGATGCGCTTATACATGATGTGTTCGTCGGTCATGAGGCGGGCTTCGCGCGACAGATTATCAAGCACGATGCCCTGAATTTCCTTGCCGCCGTCAACGTGGAAGAAGCGGCTGCGACCAGTCTCACGATCAATGAGGCCCAGCACGGTCATTTTGTGGCCCCAACCGCCCTTGGGAGTGCCAGCGCCAGCCTTGCGACCGATGTAGGTTCATCGACTTCAACAGCGCCGCCGTCATGGCCGAACGGGGTAAGGTCGCCTTCGCGCATTGCTTCACGGATGCGGTGCGAGAGGAACCATGCAGTCTTAACGGTAAGGCCAAGCATGCGGGAAAGTTGATGCGAACTGATGCCCTTCTTTGAGCCGGTCACAAGATACATCGCCTGAAGCCAGACGTTCAGCTTGACCTTGCTGCTCTCAAAGATGGTGCCCATGCGGACAGTGAACGGCTTGCGGCACTGGTAGCACTTGTAGAGGCCCTTGCGGGTCGATTTTCCCTGCATCTTGCTGATGCGCTCGACGCCACCGCAATGCGGGCAAGTCGGACCTTCCGGCCAGATGCGGGCTTCGACATAGGCAAATGCCTCGTCTTCACTGTGGAAGTGCGGTTCGGAGAGATTGCTTTTCATTCCCCCCTTGTAGCGGAAAGAGTGGGTATGTCAAGTATAACATCGCCAGACAAGTAGGAATTCCGTTGGGAAGAGGTGATCGGCCGAGTCGCACGAGAACAAGGATGAGACAGTGCACTTGCTTTATGAAGTCGAAAAATTCTTACGCCAAACGCAGATTCCTCCAACCCGGTTCGGCCGGGAAGCGATCGGCGATCCTCGCTTCGTATTCGACCTGCGCAGAGGGCGCGAGCCGAGAATGAAGACGATCCGGCGAGTCCGCGCTTTTCTGGAGATCAGCCAATGATGAAGCTTGCGATGTCGCCTGCGGCGTCGGCGCTGCTGCGCGCCCTGCTCCGACGATCGGGGGTCACGCGTGATAGGATTTTGCTAACCGCGTGGCGTTCAACGGATTGGCAATCATTAACGTTAATCGGTGAGCGACATCAGGTGCGTCTGCGTATCCCCGGCCCGGAGGCGCTTCAGGTCGCCGAACGCCTGACTTCCGGCCTCGACGAAGCGGAATTTCATATTCCGGGCCAAATCGTCGCCGACATTATTTGCAAGGACCTTCCACGAGCCCTCGTCGATGGTTCGGTGGAGGTTGAGATCGAAGCCCTCACAGTCGAGGAATGATCAGCGAAGCGACCGGCGGAGGTCTGCAAGCGCGTCATTCAGCGCTTGCGCGGCATCGGGGTGGCCGCTCGATTGTTGATCCTGGAGATGGCGGTCGATGCGGCTGCGTAGCGCGCCGGGCGTCGGAATTGCCGCTGGGTCGAATAGCCGAACGACCCGCGAATCTGGTCCGATCTGCGCGAGCATGTCGTCGAGTAACAGCACGTCGGCTTCGTGTTCGGTATAGCGCTCCGCTCTCGGACGCTGCTCGAGCGTAAGCACCAGCTCGTCGAAACGCCGGTCAGTTGCCTCAATTGCAAGTGTCTCGGTCAGCAGCAATTCGTCGAGGTCCGCGATTTCGATTGGAGCGAGGGCGAAGGCCGGCACCGGATAAGCCGTTGCGGCGGCCCGCCGAAAGCCCGCGATCACGCCGAAAAACCCGAGTGCGCCACCGCCCACCATGACGGGAAGCGGGTTCACCCCGACGACCGGCGCGGCCAGCCAGCCGCTGAGCGCAACGCAGCTGGCGAGCGACGCTGCGGCCGCATATTCAAGCGCAGACTCGGCGGATTCAGATAGCCTCATACGCTCGAATTTAGCGCCAAAACCTTTCAGTGCGGTTTAGGCGAGCAGCAACCCCGCCAGCGCCGCGACAAATTCCGGCACGTCGTCGGGTTTGCGGCTGGTCACGATGATTCCGTCGACGACGGCGGGGGCATCGACAATCCGAGCACCTGCGTTCCTGAGGTCGGTCGCGATCGATGGCCAGCAAGCCGCCGACCTCCCGCGCAGGACATCCGCTTCCACCAGCAGCCACGGGCCGTGGCAGATCGCGCCGACCGGCTTGCCTGCCTCCACGAATGCCCTGATCAGCCGGATGGCGGGTGCATGATTGCGCAAGCTGTCCGGATTCAACACCCCGCCCGGCAGGATCAACGCGTCAAAATCCTCAACCCTGGCGTCGCTTACCAGCAGATCGGGCCGGATGATTTTGCCGGGATCGTCCATCACGGTAGCCTGGATGGGCGTCATCGCAGGGGACGCCAAAGCCACCACCGCACCGCGTTCAAGGAACATCGCGCGTGGTCCGAACAGTTCCGATTGCTCGAATCCGTCGGTCGCCATGATCAATATGCGCTTGCCCGCCAGATCGTTCATTCTCGCCTCGTCGGAACCGCTGCATCCGCGGTTCATTGTCCCACCCATGCTTCGTCATAGCAGCGACGCCGAGCCCGGCATCACCCGCAAGCGGGTAAAAAATGCCTGGGGTTATTTCGACCCCGAGGGCAAGCGTATAGCCGTCCGCGATGAAATCGACCGCCTGAACGCCATCGGCCTTCCGCCCGCTTACGAACAGGCTTGGTTCTGTGCGGATCCGTCTGGACATCTCCAGGCGACGGGAGTCGATGCACGTGGCCGCAAACAATATCGCTATCATGACGATTTCCGCGCCCGGCGCGACGCGGTCAAATACGATGGGCTGCTGGAATTCGGCAAAGCCCTGCCCCGCTTGCGAAGACGCGTCGAGCAGGATCTTAAAAAGCGCAAGCTGGTCCGCGACAACGTTCTCGCTGCGATCGTCCGGCTCCTCGACACCCATTATATCCGCATCGGCAACGAACAATATGCGCGCGAAAACAAAAGCTTCGGTGCAACGACGCTGCGCAGCCGCCACCTGCGCAAGCGCGGCAGCAAGCTGTTGATGCGCTTTGCCGGCAAACACGGCATCGTCCATGAAGTGAAGATCAGCGACAGCAATCTGAAGCGCGTGGTCAAGCGATGTCAGGAACTGCCGGGTCAGATGCTGTTCCAATATGTCGGGGATGACGACGAGCCCCGTCCGATCGGGTCCGGCGACGTCAACGCGTACATCAAGGAAGCCAGCGGGGGCGACTTCACGGCCAAGCATTTCCGCACATGGAGCGCGAGCGTGATCGCCTTCGAACAATTATTGGCGAAGGCCGACGACGCCCGAATCACGGTCAAGACCGTCGTCGAACCGGTGGCCGAGGCGCTCGGCAACACGCCTGCGATCAGCCGCAAATCCTATGTTCATCCGAGCTTGCTCGAAGCCGTGAAGGACGCTCCGCGCGATCCCCTGAACGGTATCGACCGGCCGCGCGCCCGGGTGCGCTTGTCCTCCGCCGAAGTCGGCCTGCTCGAATTCCTCGCGCGTGGCGGCAAGCGCGCCCGGCGCCGCAAGTCGAAAATCCTCGAAGTGGTGAAGCCAGCGCAGACGGCTTGATCCCCGCGCCGCCGCTTGCCATGCCTGCCCGCATGACATGCTCATGATCGCCGCCGCGGTCGACATAGTCAGAGGCCGTCGGGCTCCGTAACGTTGCTGCTGACGACAGCGGTCAGAGCGACGTCCATCGTCACATTGCCGAGCGTCCGGAAAATGTCGGGCACCATCTCGACCGCGACCAGCAACGCCAGCGGCGCGATCGGAACCCCGAGCGCCATCGCGACCGGCGCGATCGAGCTGATGAAGCTGACCTCCCCCGGCAGGCTGATCGCGCCATAGCTCATGATCGCCCCGACCGCGACGGCTGCGATCATCTGCGGCATGCTGGGATCGAGGCTGAGCCAATGCGCGACATAGAAGGCGACGGCAGTGTTCATTGCAGGGCCGGTGGCTCGGAACAGCGCGACGGCCAGCGGCAAGGTGACATCCGCGACTTCATTACGAACGCCCATTGAGCGCGCCGCAGTCAGCATCGCCGGCAGGCACGCAAGTGACGAACGGGTCGAGATTGCGACGCTTTGCGGGGCGATCATGCAGCGGACGAAGCGACCGGGCGCAATCCCGCCGACGAGCACAGCCAACGGATAAGCGGCCAGAGTGACGATCGCGCCGACTGCGGAAACGAGCAGGATATAATGGCCAAGACCTGCGAAAGCCGCGGTCCCGGCGCTCGCTCCCACCGTGAAAGCCAGTGCGAAAACGCCTAGCGGTGCAAGCCACAAGACCCATCCGATGATGACCAGCATGGCGTCAGCGATGCCCTGGAACAGACCGACGATCTGTTGTCGCCGCTCGGTAGCGATCTGCGACAGAGCAACAGCGAACAGCAGCGCGAACACGACCAACGGCAAAACGTCGCCGTTGGCGGCCGCCGCGACAATGTTCGCCGGCACAATCGCCTTGAAAAAATCGACGGCACTCGGAAGCGGCCCAGACGTGGCTGTTTGATCAATGCCGGCGAGCCCATTTTGAAGGGCAATCGCCGTTTCTCGCGCGAGCGGAAAGGCAGTTGTGAGCAGCTCGATCAGCAGCGCGCCGACGAGTGCGGAAAGCGTGCAAATGGCGACGATCCACATCACGGCGCGGCCCGCCACACGGCCTGCTTGGGCGGCTTGCGCACCCGCTGCAATCCCGACGACGAGCAATGCGACGACGAGAGGGACGACCGTCATCTTCAGGCCATTCAGCCACAGCCCGCCAACGAAGTCGGCCGTTCCGAGAAGACCGGACTTATACCCTTCGGCCAGTCCTGCAGCTCCCGCACCGGCAAGCAGGCCCGCCATCAGCGCCATCAACACAAAATATGGCTGCGAACTCCTGCGTTCGGTCACTGTTTCCGCCATGTCGCTTTGATCCTTCTACATGCGAATGTGATTTCAAACGACGGCAGCGGCCAAATGACCCGCTTTCGCGCTCGACGCCTTCGATTTGTGCATTTGCACGGCATCGGTCGGCGGCGTCGAGCGTTAAACCACCAGCACTATATCCAGATGCACACGAGGAGACGCTCAATGGACAATCAGGACCAGATCACCGTGCTCAACACGCTCACCGCAACGCTGATCGACAGCGTAACTGGGTATGAGGACGCCGCGACCAACAGCGAGGGCGGGCGCTTCCAGGAACTGTTCCGTGAGCGGGCGAGCGAGCGCAACCGCGCTGTCGAGGACCTTCGCGTGGAAGTCCGCCGCCTCGGTGGCAATCCCGAAGACGACGGCTCGTTTCTCGGGAAGACCCATCAGCGCTTCCTCGATCTCAAGGCCGCAGTCACCGGCCATGACGACAAGGCGATCATCAACGAAGTCGAGCGCGGCGAGGATTATCTTAAGGAGAAGTTTGAAACGGCTTTGAAGGACGACACGTTGACTGGTGAATGCCGCGCGGCCGTCGAGCGGGCCTATCAGTCGGTCCGCAGCGGGCATGACCAGATGAGCCAATTGAAGCACGGGCTCGAAGCCTAACTCGGTTCCGCTTCGGCGGGATTATGGGGTGGCGGTTCGCGAGAGCCGCCGCCCTTTTTGCGTGTGTTGCAGGGGGCTGCCGGCGAAAGTCACAATGTCCACGTTCGATGGGGTTTCGAACGGCTCGTCCGAGTTCCCCAAATTGGCCGGTCGATCATGGTGTTTCCTGAGGGGAAGTTGGACGAATCTGGCAGGCCGCACGGAGTTGTGCCGGAGGGTCGGCTGTGACCTTTGATCGGCAGGGTGGCGGCGAGCGCGAAAAATAGACGATGCCAGCATCGAGCAGCATCAGCCACAAAAGGGCTGCTGTAGGACAGCGAATCTGGCGGGGCTGACTTTAGGGCAACCTAAGACAGATAGGCCTCCAGCGTACGGCGATCACCCCGGCATGTGCTTTTGAGCTTGTGTGAAATGTCTGCTTCGGGTGGAAAACGGACGTTGGCTGAATCAGCTCTGGTCGTCTCGTGACTGACCAATGAGTAACCTTTTCTCCTTTCTGGTGCGGGACATGGAGATGACCTGATCGATGCCATCGATGGTAATAGCTATCGTGCCCTGCTCCGTGATGGCGATGAAACCCTTTTCCTTCAAATACCATTTGTGAAACTCAAATGCCTCGTGCGAGCACTTCAGCATTTCCTGAACATAAAACCCGATGACTCCAGCATCCTCAGGTTGGGCTCTACGTCTCTTATAAAGGTACGTAAGGATCTTCGCGTGATCTTCTGAGTCGTTTAACGCGGCCCCTCCGTCGAACCAGATATCATCGTCCGCAGCAGGCTCGACTTCGACTTTGAAGCCGTGCAGATTATCGTACTCAGTACGCGTTTCAGGGTTCCGGAGAACTCTATACGCGTCGGTTATTTCGCTAAACTTCGTTGTGTCAGGACTGTTGTTGCGGTCCGGGTGGTACATCTTTGCGAGAGAATGATAGGCGGCGTCCAAGCCGCTTGCATCACAGCCCGGTTCGATCTGCAAGATCTCATAATATGTCATCAAGGGTTGACCGCCAGCCATCGTAAGCATTGCTCTATACGCAGGTCGTCTTGCGCAAACCATCTCAGTATTCGACCAACTTGTTTATCCCTGCACCAGTTCCGAACCGAACAGTCGGTCAAAGCTTAATGTTCATGGATCGTTCTCATCCCCAGTTGTCCTGAGAATGTGCAACAACGGCGTCCGAGTCGTCACTGACCTGAGCCGCCTCCGCTGAGACCTTGAGATCAAGTCCAGGTGCGGCCGGGAGCGGTGGTTGGGCGCGTGGAAGCACTTCGGCTGTTCGGAGCCGCCGTTCGCGACCTATCCCGGCCGCCTCCGGTGCTCAGGCTGCGGTCGCAAGCTGGCGAGTGTTCAGGTTGGGCCGATGCCCGGCCGATAGGACCGCTCGCATTAGGAGGTTTCGTGTTGCAGGAACGTTCGGTTTATCAGACGTTAGGCATATGTGTTGTCCCGCCGTTATCTTCCCCGGGTTAATGGTTGTAAATGAGAAACGCGGATCACACAGAATTGCTCGGTGAAGCCAACTATTGCCGACAGCAAGCGACGCACTTTGCGGGAAGGCCGGAAGGTCCGTTCCTGCTAGGTCTCGCCAAGACGTTTGAGGAACTGGCAGAAGCTAAGACTCCCGCTCAGGTCCGGCCCGGCCGCACATGAGCGGCAAGACGTGGTTTCGGCAGAGCTTTGAATGTCTGCAATGGGTCGAAAGCAGAGCTTAACTCCCCTCGAATAAGCGTCGCCAAGCGTCGCTCCTGGGCCCCGGCCTTCGCCGGGGAACGGTCGGCTAACGCGCCATCAGGGCGAGGACCTCGCGGCGGCTCCGCTCATCTTCGCGGAAGGTGCCCATCATGCGGCTGGTGGTCATGATCACCCCCGGAGTGTTGACCCCGCGCGCGGTCATGCAGGCGTGGCTCGCCTCGATGACCACGGCTACGCCTCTCGGTTCAAGGTGCTTCCAGATGCAATCGGCGACTTGCGCGGTCAGCCGCTCCTGGACCTGCAGGCGGCGGGCAAAGCCGTGCAAAACGCGCACCAGCTTGCTGATCCCGACGACCCGATTCCGCGGCAAATAAGCGATTGCGGCTTTGCCGATAATCGGCGCCATATGGTGCTCGCAGTGCGACTGGAACGGAATGTCCTTGAGCAGCACGATCTCGTCATAGCCGCCGACCTCGTCGAACGTCCGGCTAAGGTGGCGCGCCGGATCTTCCTCATAGCCCTTGGCATATTCGCGCCATGCGCGCGCAACTCTTTTGGGCGTATCGAGCAAGCCTTCGCGGTCGGGATCGTCGCCCGCCCAGCGGATTATCGTCCGAACGGCTTCGGCGACTTCCTCGGGAACCTCGACCTTCGACGCAGGCTCGTTGAGTTCCTCGCGTCCGGGCGTGTCGTTCAACGGCCAACTCCTTTTTCCGACAGCGCGACGCTTTGCCTGGTGACCCCGACTGGATTCGAACCAGTGGCCTCCAGATTAGGAATCTGATGCTCTATCCTGCTGAGCTACGGGGCCGTCCAGGTGGGTCGAATAAGAGCGCCGCGCCAGATTATCAATTGACTTGGCGTGGCGGCACGACCGGGAGCAATAGCGGTGCGACCGGAATGCCTTCGTCGATCAGCGATCTGGCTTCGGTGACGGTGGCCTGACCGTGGACCGGCTTGGATTCGATCTCGCCACTGTGCATTTTGCGCGCGGTTTCTGCGAAACGATCGCCGACCCAGTCCGAACTCCTCAGCATCTCGGCCTGGGCGGCAGCAAGGCGGGCGAGTGGATTGCCACCCTCCCTCGCCTTCGGGACCATTGGCGCCATCGGCGCTTTTTCTACGTCGGCCGAACCGCACATCGGGCATTGAACAAGCTCGGCGGAGGATTGGGCCTCATAATCGGCGTTGGAGTGAAACCAGCCTTCGAAGCGTTCGCCGCCGGCGCGGCATTGGAGGTCGAACACGATCATTGGACGGTTACTACCCCAATCGCCCGCCGGTGCGACAGTGCCGGAATGCGCGAGCGAACGTCCGCGATCCGCGTCGGGTCGATCTCGGCGAAGTCCAGGCCCGGCGCTTCGCCCATGTCGAGTTTCACCTCGCCCCAAGGATCGACGACCAGCGAATGACCGTAAGTGATGCGGCCATCTTCGTGGCGACCGGTCTGTGCCGCAGCAATCACGAACACGCCCGCCTCGATCGCGCGAGCGCGCAGCAGCACGTCCCAATGGGCGCGGCCGGTCGGGACGGTGAACGCCGCGGGCACGGCGATGCAATCGGCACCCGCTTCGGCGAGCGCGGCGAACAGCGCCGGAAAACGAAGATCGTAGCAGATCGTCAGGCCGAGGTTCCCGACCGGTGTGTCCTGCACGACGATCGCCTTGCTGCCCGGCCGATAGGTCGCGGACTCGCGCCAACTTTCGCCGGTGGGCAAGTCCACATCGAACAGATGCATCTTGTCGTATCGTGCGCGAACATTTCCGTCGGGATCGATCACGAAGCCGCGGTTTGCCAGTTTGTCGTCGGTGGCCATGACCGCCAGCGATCCGAGATGAACCCAGATGCCCGCCGTACGCGCAGCCTCCCGGCAGGCAGCGAGAACCTCGTCCGCTTCCTCAGGTCTGATTTTGGAACGGGCGCGCGCGCCGTCGCGGTCAACGATGCCAGACATTTCGGGCGTGAACAGCATGTCCGCCCCGCCGTCCCTGGCCGCGCGGATCGCCTTCACTAACGCTGCCGCGCTCGCCGCCGGGTCGATGCCCGTGCACGACTGGAGGAGCGCTATTCGCGCCATCGTCAGGCGGTCAGCATCGCATTGAGCTTGCCTTCATATTCCAGCATCATCAGATCGTCGCAGCCCCCGACATGCCGACCGTCGATGAAAATCTGCGGAACCGTTGTCCGGCCGTTCGCCCGCGACAGCATCTCCTGCCGTCCGGGACCGCCGAAATCGAGGTTGGTCTCCTCGTATGATATGCCTTTGGCATCGAGCAGGCGCTTGGCGCGGATGCAATAAGAACAGGTGGACTTGGTGTAGATTTCAACTTGCGCCACGTGGCATCTTCTCCTGATTCGACAGCCTGTCCCTAGCGCATGAATTGGGTTGGACGCACCACCCGCGCCCAGGTGATGAGTTCGACGCGCGCGGCGCCGGCCCGTTTCAACGCCCGTGCGCAACCGTTGGCGGTGCTCCCCGTGGTTAGCACATCGTCGATGAGGATGATGGTCTTGCCGGCTACGCTGTCGCGGTCCGCAAAAAACGCACCGGCAACCGCGCGACGACGCTGGGTGGCGCTCAAGCCGCGCAGGGAAGGCGTCCGCTTGCTGCGGCGCAAGGCGAACGGCGATGCGGCCATGCCGGTGCTGCGCGACAGCTCGCGCGCGATCATCGCCGCCTGGTTGAAGCCACGCCACCACAGGCGTGTCCGATGAAGCGGAACCGGCACGAGCAGCTGGTTCGGCGCGCAGTCCGGCAAGAGAGGCGCCATGTAGCGCGCCATGGTGCGGGCAAGCGCGATCTTGCGGCCGTATTTCAGCCGGATCGCCAGTCCCCGGGTAACATCGTCATATTCGACCGCCGCCCGCGTCCGCTCGATTCGCGGCGGCCGGGCCAAACAGACCGCGCATTGCTCGGCATCGGTGGCCTCGAGCGGAAGGCCGCAGGTCGTGCAGCCGGCGTCGCCGAGGAAGGCCACATGCTTCCAGCAGTCGGCGCAAAAGCTGTGCAATTGATCGACGATCGCGCCGCAGGACGCGCAGCGTGGCGGAAGCGCGAAATCGAGCACTTTCCCGCCTAAGGCTTTCAGATTCAGCAGAACGGCCATCATCTGCTTGTCGCTGAGGCTGGTCCGACGCACAAGCCGCGCATGGCCGACGAACTGTTCGACATGGAGTTGCGGGCGCTGCGACGCGACCGGGCGGCCCGGATGGGACCCGTACTGTTCCTTCACGAACGCGCATTCGAGGATTGCCTGGAGCGGCTGGAATCGATGCGGAAAGACTTCCGCTCGGCGCTTCTGATCGGCTGCCCCGACCCTGACTGGCCGAATCGTCTCCGTGCCTATGCTGCGAAAGTCGAAGTCGTCGATCCCGGTCATCTGTTTGCTCGGTCCACCGGTGGCCAATCGATTGTGGAAGACGCCTGGGCGCCGACCCCGGCCGCCTATGACTTGTGCCTGGCCATCGGGACATTGGACAGCGTCAACGACCTCCCGCGATCGCTGCTGACGCTCCGCTTCGCTCTTGGGGAGGGCGGGTTGCTCCTTGGTGCGCTGTCCGGCGGCAACACGCTGCCCCGCTTGCGAGCGGCGATGCGCGCGGCGGATGAGGTCGCGGGCACGGCGACCCCGCACGTGCATCCGAGGATCGATCCGGCGGCGCTTGCTGGACTCCTCGTCAGCGCGGGTTTCAACGCGCCCGTTATCGATGTCGATCGCGTCGCTGTCTCCTATCCGTCGCTCGACCGATTGGTCGACGATCTGCGCCGCATGGGAGGCACGAACCTGCTTCGGCGACGGTCGAGAGCGCCTCTAAACAAGGCAGAATACGCCGCCGCCGCACGCACTTTCGCGGAAGGATCCGCCGACGGCACGGAAGAAGTGTTTGAAATCCTGCACTTCCTTGGCTGGAATTCCATCTAATAACCCCAAGGTCATGGCTCCCACGGCGTTAATCATTTCAGCCGCACCACTTGTTAACCCCGCGGCGGATACATCTTCCCGGTGGACGTGGATCAGAGGAGGGTGGCTTGGACGCTATCCGTGGGACAATGCGCAGGCTGTTCGCCGACCAGAAAGGCGCGACTGCGATCGAATATGGGCTGATCGCTTCTCTCATCATCATTGCGATGATGGGAGGATTGAGCACGCTCGGGGGCGGATCGAACGGCATGTGGACCAAGGTCAAAAATGCCGTCGAGAGTTCCTAGTCTTCGCGGACTCTAGCTCCGGCGAGACCCGTATACGACCAGCTTCACTTTCTGCCCCGGCGTCAGCCGTGTGGCAGTGGTCAGTCCGTTCAACGACAGGAAGCGATCGAGCTGATAGTCGCGGTACGCCATTCGGCCGGCAAACGACTGGACGGTGTCACCTGCGCGTACGGTCGCGACCTGGATAACGCGCGGCCGGATCGCGGCGGCTTCAGCGGGCGAAATCCGCCGCAGCGAATTCACCAGCGAAGCAAACGGGCCGATCCCCGCGCCGCCTTGGGTCAGCATTACGAAATGATAGACCGTATTCTGGTCCCACTGGTACGCCATCACACTGACGTCCATCACTCCTGAAGAGCTTTGCGCGCGCGTGGTCGTATAGGCGGCGGGAATGCCGTTGATTGTCGTGCGCTGCGGTGGTGGCACCTGAAGCTGCTGGTCCCTGCCGCCAAGCTCCTGAAGTACGCGGTAAATATGGGCGTCGAGATCGCCATTGGAGCGGCCGCCACTGAACTGCGCCTGCCCCGCCGACCCGGAGATCGTTACGTCGGTAGTGCTGTTCTGCATCAGATAACCGACCGGAACCGCGAACTGGATACGAAGGTCGGGGTGGGTGAAACTACGCCCTTCGATCACGCCTTGCGCCGGATCGTCGTCGACATAGATCCCGTTCAGCTGTGCGAGAAACTGGTCGCGATTGCGAAGACCCGTATTCAGCCGACCGCTGGCCTGCGCTTGGCGCAGCGTCAGGCGGGTGCGCGTCTCGCTCAGCGGATGCGTGCTTGCCCATTCCGGGGTTTGCCGGTTGGTGCGGCCCTGCACTCGCGCCTGCAGCGCGCTTGCGCGCGTCAGTGCGGCGAGGACGCCAGGCCCGCCCGCGGGGTCGTAGCCAGCAGCTGTGATATAGCGAAGCCCGAGGGTGTCCGCCCGATTTTCCTGCTCGCGCGAGAAGCTCAAAGTACGCAGCTGCGTCCCTTGTGACAGCAGGTTGCCGATGGCGCTGCTCCCAAGCACGCTCCCGATAATCGTGCCGAACACTTGGTAGATCGAGTTGCGGCTCGCAGCAGCCTTCCGCTGGCGATGATGGTTGTCGGCGATATGGCCGGTTTCATGCGCGAGTGCGAAAGCCAGCTGGGACTCGTCGTCCATCAGTCCCATCAGCTGGCGCGTGATGTAAACATAACCACCCGGCACGGCCATGGCATTTTCGACCGCGGAGTTCAGCGTCGTGAAGCGGAAAGCTTGGCCAGCGTTCACTACGCCGGAATAAGCGGCGACGCGCCGTCCGACAGAATCCACATAAGCTGCGCGCGGGCCAGTCTCCGCTCCCCCCAATTCCTCCACGAGCTTCGCGTGATCGCGCTGGGCTTCGGCAACTTCGCGCGGATCGAGATAACGCGCTGACTGCGCGGCAACGGCAATCGGGTAAAGCGCCACAGCACTGGCCGCCAGCAACAGGATGGGTTTGCGCATTCACTCTCTCCAAACAGCGGCCGCAACTGGCACCGGCACCTTGAACGGGAGATGAGTGGAGTGGTTCCGTAACGACTTTCGTCAGCCGATCGCGAGAAACTTGGCGCGGCGTTGGGCGAGCAGTTCGTCAGGCCCTAGCTCAGCACAGCCGGCCAGCTCCTCGATCAAGGCGGACTTGAGCGATTCGAGGGCCGCCGCCGGGTCCCGCTGCGCGCCGCCCAGCGGTTCCGGCACCACACGATCGACAACGCCGAGCGCCTGGAGATCGGTCGCGGTGATTCGCATTGCCTCGGCAGCTTCACCGGCCTTGTCCGCCGTCCGCCAAAGGATCGAGGCGCAGCCCTCGGGTGAGATGACCGAATAGATCGCATGCTCGAACATCAGCACCCGGTTGGCGGCGGAAATCGCGATAGCGCCACCGGATCCCCCTTCTCCGACGATGGCCGAAATCATCGGCACTTTGAGGGCGAGGCATTGCTCGGTCGATCGGGCGATGGCTTCGGCCTGGCCCCGCTCCTCCGCCTGAACTCCGGGGAACGCCCCTGGAGTGTCCACCAGGCTGACGACCGGAATGCCGAAGCGATCGGCAAGCTGCATCAGCCGGATCGCCTTGCGATAGCCCTCGGGCTTGGCCATCCCGAAATTGTGCTTGAGCCGCGACGCGGTGTCGTCCCCCTTCTCATGGCCGATCAGCATGATTCGACGGCCGTCGATCCGCGCGAGGCCACCGACGATGGCCTGATCCTCGCCGAATGCGCGATCGCCGGCAAGCGGCACGAAATCGTCGGCAATCCCGGCGACATAATCCTTGAAGTGGGGCCGCTCGGGATGCCGTGCGACCTGCGTCTTCTGCCATGGGCTAAGCTTCGCGTAGGTTTCGCGCAGCAGCCTAGTCGATTTGGCTTCGAGCCGGTCGATCTCGGCATCGATGTCGATCGAACCGTTGCTTGCGGTTTCGCGCAGCTCCGCAACGCGGGTCTCAAGCTCGGCGATCGGCTTCTCGAAATCGAGGTAAGTCAGCATTGCCGCGGCGGGTAGGACGCGTGGCCCGGGCCGTCAACGGCGGCCGGCGCCCAGAGGATGTCTCGAATTGACCAGCTCTACCAGGCGCGCACTGTCCACATGGGTGTAGATTTGCGTCGTCGCGATGTCGGCATGGCCGAGCAGGGATTGGAGCACGCGAAGGTCGGCTCCACCCGAAAGCAAATGCGTCGCGAAGGCATGGCGAAGGACGTGCGGACTGATGCGGTCGGGCGCGATCCCCGCATCTGCGGCCAGCAGTCGGACGATCTGGAACAGGCGCATGCGGCTGACATGCGCCTTGGCGCTCGGGAACAGCCATGGGCTTGCCTTGGGCACATGGTCGAGCCAGCGCTCGACCACCTGCGCCGCACGGGTGGAGATTGGAACGAGGCGTTCCTTGCCGCCTTTTCCGCTGAGGATCAGGAATGGTTGATTGGGACGCACCGCGGCCCGCGGCAGAGTAACAAGTTCACTCGCGCGCAGTCCGGACCCGTACAGCAATTCGAGGAGTGCGAGATTGCGCACCGCCATGGCTTCGCCGCTGGCCGCGCGGTCCTCGGCCGCCGCAAACATGCGCTCCATCTCGGGCTCGTCGAGAATCCGGGGGAGCGGGCGCTGCAATGTCGGTCGCGGAAGCGCCGGCGATGGATCGTCGGCGCGCAAGCCGTCGTCGACTAGAAATCCATAGAAACGGCGCAATGCGGCCGAGCGCCGGGCGACGGTCGCGGCCGACAAGTCGCCCCAGCGCTCCGCAAGCGCAGCCAGTTGCTTCACCTCGGCACTGGCCAGATCGGTGCCCAACAGGTCCGCCGTTCGTTCAAGGTCGTTGCGATAGGCCGCGATGGTGTGCCGGGATGCGCCGGCCTCCGCGGCCATCATGTCGAGAAAGCGGTCGACCAGCCTCAGATCGTCCGGGTTCACGTCCGCGAAAGCGCCTCGGCGGCAACCATCCGGGCGGTGAAATTCTGGCCCGTGCGCCGCAGCGCCGCCACCGCATGAAACAAATGCGAGGAGGGCAACCGGTCAAGGCTGGTGCTCTGGAAGCCGGTGCCCGCCAGGATCAGGGTGCTCCCCGCTTGCCCACGCGCTGCCGTCGCATCGATCATTTGGGTCCAGCGCGTTCGGTGCTCGAGCGCGAGACCATGGCGGCGATTGAGGCTGTCGGCATCTTCGGCACTCAGCCGACCAAGACCGGCGAGGCCGGCAACGAGCAATGCGCTGCGCTGCTTGCGCGCGCTGGTATCGCGCCCGATGAACGATTGAACCCGACCTGCGCTCACGTCGATGGCCACGCCGTTTGGAGCCGCGAGCGCGAGCATCGCCCAGCAGGCATCGGCGTTTTTGGCTTCCATGCCCCCCGTCACGCTGGCCCAGCGCGCCGCTTCACGATCATATCCGCCCGCCAGCATCGACGCGATCAGGTTCGCCGCATCCGCTTCCACATCCGCTGAAGGAGCAACCAGCGATGCCGCGCGCGCAAGCAGGGCACGGGACGCCTCCCGATCGATCGAATCGCGGTCGTTCTTCCACAGCTTGCGCATCGCATCGAGCCGCGCACGAAGATCGCGGCCGGTGAACGCAAGGCGCAATTGCCAGGCATCGCTTTCGGACAATTCATCGGGGTCCGTGGCATCGTACAAGGTCGAATAAAGATCGAGCAGCGCCTGCGAGGAGAAAACCCCTAGCCCGGTGGCGATCCGGGCGGATTGAAGGCGCTGCTGCGCCGAGAGCATGGGCGCCCGAGCCTGCCATGCGCGCACCTGTGGCGAGGATGCGGTGAGCAGGCGCTCGGGCGGCACAACACCCGTCGCCGTCGCCAATCCAAAACGCCAGCTGTTCAGCCGATCGACTGGCTCCCACTCCACGGTAACGGCGCGGCTGGTGTTGGCGCCAGCGCCCACTACCTTCTGCGCGAGGATGAGGTCGATCCCACCAATACGGCCGCGGCGCCGCGCCGAATCGATCTGGGCTGCGGCGCTCTCCGGCTCACCCGCTAGCGACGCACACATCGCATCGACCAGCGGGCCGATTCCGCGCTCATGGCGCCGTATCCCGTCCTGCAACGGGCACAGGCCGGGCGGATCGCCATTGGCAAGCGCGGTCTGCACCGCAATTTGAAACATCTTGGGCGTGAAGCGGTCGACATCGACCCCCGAAACGAGCATCCGCGCGGCGTCCGCCTCGCCCATCCGCAGCAACAGCCATGCGCGCTCCCCGACCCAGTCCACGGGTTGCACGCCGAATGGCGCTCCAGCGCGGGCAAGCAGTGCATTACGGAGCGCGATATGGACCCAGCGGGACGCCAGCGGCGTATCCAGCCGACGCAGCAATAGGGACAAAAACCGGCCATTGGCTCCGCCCCAGGGGTTCGCGCCGATCCCAATTCCAACCGGATCGAGCCGGCCGACGACCCTGGGGTCGCGGCGCGCATGATCCGGAAGCTCGACCGGAGGCGGCGGCTCCGGAAGTTCGACCGCGCTCAGGTCTGCAATTCCAATATTGCCACCTTCGCCACCACTTCTTGGCGATGATCCGCTCGTTGCCGGTTCGCTCGACTGGGCCGGCACTGGCTCGCCGCCCGGTGTCGGCGCCACTTGAGCCGGTGCAATTGGTTGCGGCTGCGGAGCGGGGGCGGGCCGTGCGATCTCCTGGCCAATCGCAGGGATTGCGAACGCCGCGACCGCCGCGCCGATCAGCAATAGCTTATTGCGCATTGGTGCCCCGGCTGACCTCGGTCTCGATCATTTTCGTCGGAACCTCCCTGACATTCATCGATAGGAAGATGAGGCCGCCAGCAAGCAGCACGACGATCAAAATTAGCACGGTCAATTTCGACATGGACATCCGCTCAAAAGAAGTTGGCGCTCAACTGGGTTTGGCCGGCGCTTTTGCCCCACCTTGAGCGGCGCTGTATAGCCACTTCGATGTCGGATTTAACCCTTAGCCTGAACCGCCCTGTCGCGCTTGTCGGAATGATGGGTGCGGGCAAGTCAACGGTGGGCAAGCGGCTGGCGCGCCAGCTCGATCTCGATTTCGTCGACAGCGACGATGCGATCGGCGAGGCCTGCGGCCTGACCGCCGGCGAGCTATTCGAAAAATATGGCGAAGCGGACTTTCGCGACGGCGAACGGCGAATCATCGCCCGCCTGCTGGATGGCGGCGTGAAAATCATTGCCACCGGTGGCGGGGCATTCGCCGATGAACGGACACGCGCACTGCTTAAGGAGCGGGCCGTGACGGTGTGGCTCGACGCGTCAATCGACGTGCTCGCCGCTCGCACCGCGGGACGCGACACCCGGCCGCTATTGAACAATGGGAACCCTCGGGCCACGCTCGAACAGCTGATGGAGAAACGCCGGGATTTCTACGCGCAAGCGGACATTCACGTGACCAGCGGAAACGT
>JBDSZD010000186.1:0-1932 GCA_039925325.1 Sphingomicrobium sp. | reverse complement strand
ATCACAGCGGAGCATTGGTCATGATCCTGGAAGGCAAAGTCGCGCTGGTCACGGGGTCCACGTCTGGCATTGGGCTAGCCATCGCTAGAGCGTTCGCTGCCGAAGGTGCGCGGGTAATGATCAACGGGTTTGGCGATGCCGAGACGATCGGATCGATCTGCTCGGAGATCGGAGCGATTCACGACGGCGCGGACCTTGCCGATCCAGCCGCGATTGAAAACATGATCGACCGCTGCACGGCGGAGCTCGGCGCGCCCGACATATTGGTCAACAATGCCGGCATCCAGCATGTCTCGCCGGTGGAAAGTTTTCCACCCGCCAAATGGGACGCAATCATTGCGATCAACCTGTCGGCGGTGTTCCACACTACACGGCTGTGCCTCGGCGCGATGAAAGCCAAGGGATGGGGCCGGATCATTAACACCGCGTCGGCCCACAGCCTCGTCGCCTCCCCCAACAAATCGGCTTATGTCGCGGCCAAGCACGGGGTCGCGGGCTTCACCAAGACGATCGCGCTGGAGGCCGCGCGCGATGGCGTCACGGTCAATTGCATCTCGCCCGGCTATGTCTGGACCCCGCTGGTGGAAAACCAGATCCCGGACACGATGCAGGCGCGCGGACTGACCCGCGAGCAGGTCATGAACGACGTCCTGCTCGCCGCCCAGCCGACCAAGAAGTTTGTGACCGTCGAAGAGGTGGCCGCGCTGGCGCTGTTCCTGTGCCGCGACGAGGCTGCGTCGATCACCGGCGCGAACCTCAGCATGGACGGCGGCTGGACGGCGGCATAAGCTCCGCACCATGCGGATTCTCCTCCTTCTTGCCCTCGTGCTTCTCCCCGCTTGCGCGGCCATTGCGCCGAAAAGCCGCATCATCGAGCAGCCGACGGTCAATTGGCGCGCCGCGGCGACGTCGCAGGACCGCGAACGGCTGCGCGAATGGCGATCGACGTTCACGCGTGCGCTCGCGGCAGCCGGCAGCGCGGGCCACGCGGCGGAAATCGCGCGCGAGGGCGATCTGCTCCGTCCCGACGTTGCGCTCGGGGGCGGACCGATCCCCAATGGCATGTACCGCTGCCGGGTGATCAAGCTGGGCGCCAAGTCCGCGGGACTGCTCGATTACGTCACCTACCCCGGCTTTATGTGCCGGATCCGGCCGCAACTGGGTGTTCAGGGAATGGCCAAGCTCACCGGCTCGCAGCGCTATGTCGGTCTGATCTTCCCCGGAGACGAGCTCCGCCAGGTTTTCCTCGGAACCCTGGCCGTCGGTGACGAAACCCGCGCGACCCAATATGGCGTGGATCGCGAGCGCGACGTCGCGGGCTATGTCGAGCGGATCGCTCCGCAACGCTGGCGACTGATCATGCCGCAGCCCGCCTTCGAATCGCAGCTCGACGTGCTCGAGCTTGTGCCGGCCCAATGAGGATTATGTGCCTATGCGCCAGTTCTTGCTCGCGGCCGCCGCGATGACCCTGTCCGCCCCCGCCGATGCAGCGCCGCTACGCGATGCCATTGCAAGCGACATGCCGCAGCTGATGGCGCTCTATCGCGACCTCCACCAGCACCCCGAACTGTCGATGCTGGAAGTGCGAACGTCCGCGAAACTGGCCGGCGAGGCGCGCAAGCTTGGCTTCGACGTGACCGAGAAGGTTGGAGGGACGGGCGTGGTTGCCGTTATGAAGAACGGCAATGGACCCGTGCTTTTGATCCGCGCCGACATGGACGGACTTCCGCTCGAGGAGCAGACCGGCCTCCCGTTTTCATCCAAGGTTCGCGCAACCGCACGCTCGGGTGTCGAGAGTGGCGTAATGCACGCCTGTGGGCACGATACGCACATGGCCGGATGGATCGGCACCGCCCGCCGCCTGTCCGCGCTGAAAGACCAATGGTCGGGCACGCTCGTCATGATCCTGCAGCCGGGCGAGGAAACCGGCGA
>JBDSZD010000185.1:0-1552 GCA_039925325.1 Sphingomicrobium sp. | reverse complement strand
CGGCGCTGCCTTCCGGTTTCGTCCAGCGAACTTCGACGTCGCCACGCAAGGTTTCGTGGCGAGGAAGGCCAGACTCGTCGAGGACCGGACGCCCATCGTCGTGGCGCCGCACCCGGACGATCGTGCGGGCATCGACGTCGTAGGATGCTACCTCTGGCAGCACCTGGCCGTTCAGCAGCACGTCGATTCGATCGGTCAATCGGTGCGCCGCCTTGTCGAATGCCGGATCGTCGCGACGCACCGACAGCGTGCGCGGGAGGCCCGCATCGACGGCGCTGATTGAAACCGCGCTCATCCGGCGCGCTCCCACAGCTTTTCGACGATCGGGATCACGAAGATGAACAGGAGGATCGCGCCGAACACGGCTCCGACGATCCAGGTGACGATTGTCGGCTCATCGGTACGCATCAGCGCCACTCCCGAAATAGCCCCAGCCAAAGGCGGAAGCGCTGGCGCAGCGTCGGCCTTGCGAAGCGGGCCGGCTGAAAGGCAAAGCCACCGTTGAGCCGCTGGAGCTGATCGGGCGCGATCCACGGCCGCGCGAAATGCGTTTCCATCAGTGACCTCCGGTTGGAGTGGACGGGGTCGCCACAGGACCACCTTCCACCAGGCTGAAGGGTGCCGGCAGCATGCCCGCGAGATGCTTGAGCGCGCCGCGCTGCTCGGTCAGCGCCATGCGCTTGAAGGTGCCGAGGAAGGCCGAAAGGCGCTTGTCCTCGGCGGTTTGCGCGACGCTGTTCGATCCGCGCATCTGCAGGACCGCTTCGTTGACCGACTTGGCGGCGCCAGCCAGCAGCTTACCGGCCGCGCGCGCCTGCTCGGCAGGCTGCAGCTTCGCCAGCGTCCGCAGCTGCGCCGCATTCTTCAGGACGCGATGTCCCTGCAGCATTTTGACGACCGACGCGGTGAGGCCGCGATAGAGGAACAGATCGCGTCGGATCGTGCGGTCAGAGAAGCCGATCTCTTCCGCGATTTCCTTCGACCAGCCGTAGACGTTGGACATGATGTCCAACGTCCCTTTGGCTTCGTCCTTCAGGCGCTTCGGGAGCGATTTATTGCGATGATCGGCCTCACCTAGATCCGCGCGTTCGCTATGGAGCCGTACGAGCTCAACAACCGCTTTGGCCCGCTCGATCGGGTCGTTGGCACGGCGGAAGAGGTTTTCCGCAGCTTCCCTGCGGCGCGCAATGTCGGCGCCGAACACAACGACCTTTGCGTCGATCGGAATGTTGGCCAGGCGAGCACCCGTGACTCGATGCCCGCCGGCACCGGCCAATTCCCACGACCCGTCAGAACGACGGCGGACATCCACCGCATTAAGCTGCCCTTCCCGCGACATCGATGCCCCGATCGCGGCGGCAAAGGCCGCGTCGATCGGCCGCAACCGTTCGCCAAGTTCAATCTCGTTGGGATCGAGCGAGATGATGTCGCCCGGAGCAACAAAGTCCTGCGGGTCGTTTGCAGCTGCGGTCGCCATGTTCACTGGCCTCCGCTCGGTTTACCGTCGCGCTTTGGCAGCGGTTGGAGCAGATAATGGACGAGGGGATCGAGG
>JBDSZD010000184.1:0-2548 GCA_039925325.1 Sphingomicrobium sp. | reverse complement strand
CCACAGGGCGATCCGCCCCCATATCCGGCGATCGGCAAGACGATCGAAGACGCACTGCGCGCCGCAGGTCTGATGCGCTAACGCTTGACGGACGGCGCCGGGCATCGTTTCTGGCTGCGGAGCGGGGGAGGCGGCGATGGCCAGCGGTGAAAAGTTTGAACGGCATCGGCAGCCGTGGAAGCAGGAAGAGATCCAGAAGCTCCACCAGCTTGCCGGCAAGGGCATGACTTTGCGGGCGATCGCCAAGGCGCTGACGCGGAGCGAGGAGTCGGTGCAGGACCGCGCCAAGGCCGACAAGCTCAAGATCGCGAAGCTGCGTTAGCAATGGTCTACTGATGACGCTCCAAGGAATTTTCTCATCGTCGCGGCTGTTCATTCGTGAACACGTTCCGGCCTGAATCGGTGCGCACGGATGTCTGACGTCGCAACTTCTGTTGCTCTCGACAAACGAGCGGGGAACACCGCTCGGTGGGCGCTGGCCTTCGTTATCGGCGGACTTCTCCTGAACTTAGGCTTCAACTTGCTGGTGGCCAGTTACGGACTGGGTGCGCCGCACGACAGTCAGTTGTTTGGCCACCCGTTCAACAGCTTCCTCTACGACGCAAATGATCGGTTCGGCGACACCTTGAAGATGGCGTTGACCTATCCGGGGCCGGAGGTTCACCCCGCCGATCCCCGCTGGGGTCTCAATGGTCGGCTTGCGGCATTCGAGCATCATGTGGGCCTTCTTCGAGGCACGCAGATCAATCACTTCCACATGCTTCCGCTTTCCACCCTGATCGGTTTGGGCCTTCGTGCCGCCATGTCCGCCATGGACCCCGGATGGCTGCTCGTGATCGTGCTGGGCGGTATGGCGGCGACGCTTGCTGCCGTCGTGGGGACTGCGGCACCGAAAGGGGAGAGTCGCCTTCTACTCATCATCCTAGCCTTGATCTGTTATCCTGCCCTATTCGCCTTTGATCGCGGACATTTGTTTTCGCTGATCTGCGCCTCAGCGGTGATGGCGGCAACGTTCCGCTGCTTGCGAGACAGGCGCGTCGATTGGGTGACGATCCTACTGTTCGCGATCGCGTTGAACATTCGCCCTAATGCCGGACTCCTGCCGCTCGGCTTATTCCTTTGCCGGAAAGGAGTTCGTTTCCACGATCTAATTAAGATCGGATTCGCCAGCTTGATAATCTTTCTGTTCGGCATGCTGATCGCTCACCAAATTTATCCTCCTTATAGCTTTGAGAGCTTGCGTGAGGGCTTGCGTGACTATTCGACAATCTATGTCAGCGGCAGCGGGGGGCAGAATTACAACAGTTCCCTATTCGGCGCGATACGGGGTCTTTATGGATATCACCGCTTCACGATCGTCGTTCCGCTTTTGGTCCAGCTGGCCGTACTCACGGGTCTTGCGTTAGCATGCTGGCGACAGCGGGTGCCGGACGCGGTATTCATGTTCCTGCTCCTGTCCGCCTATGTGCTGGGAGGGCAGGTCTTGCTCGACTATCACTTGATCGTATTTGTGATGCCGCTGGTTCTCCTTGCTTTGAACCCACTAGAGGATCGTACCAACGCGCGAATAGTTATGATTGGGTGCTGCCTGTTGTTGATTCCCAAGAATTACATTTCGCATGTGACGGAGGGGAGAGCCGACTGGACGTTTCAGGTGATATTCAACCCTCTAATCATGCTGCTGACGTCGATGTTCCTGTTGTACCGTCTGTTTCGCTTTCCCACGTCGCAGGTTGCACTTGGGGGCCGTTCGGAAGTCACCACCTAAGGTTCGCAAAAGCTTGACTTTCGCACCGGCATCGGGTTGAGCGCGCAGATTGGCGGGCGGATCAGCTCGCCTTTGTTTTTGGGGTTTGGGCGCTTCCCCGATCAAGCGCCTGGCCGGGGATACCTGATACGGTCCCCTGACGAACGGAGAATGAACCATGCGCCACCGTGTTGGCCATCGTAAGCTGCAGCGTACTTCCAGCCACCGTGCGGCTTTGTTCCGCAACATGTCGGCAGCGCTGATCAAGCATGAGCAGATCACCACCACTGTCGCCAAGGCGAAGGAGCTTCGGCCGTACGTTGAGAAGCTGGTTACGCTTGCCAAGAAGGGCGGGCTTTCGAATCGCCGCCTTGCGCATTCCCGCCTGCTGGACGACACGCAGCTAATCAAACTGTTCGACGTGATTGCGCCACGGTACGCCGCACGCAACGGCGGGTACATCCGCATCGTGAAGGCCGGAATTCGAATGTCCGACGCCGCTTCGATCGCGATCATCGAATTCGTCGATCGTGACGTGAGCGCCAAGGGCCAGGATAGCGGTCCGGTGATGACCGAGGAACAGTTCGAGGACGCCTGAATCTCGGTTCAAACGACCGTTAACCTCGCTGAACGGTTCGCAACGGACGGTTCAGCCGTGCTGCAGCGGTATTGAACTAAGAACCTCAATTGCGCGCCGTGCGTTGTATCGGCGATTCGTTTTTTGAGGAGCATAGCCATGAAGGCGTTCAAGTTCATTCTAGCAGGCGGCGCCGGTCTTGCGGCGTTGGCAGCTGCAGCGCC
>JBDSZD010000183.1:0-4399 GCA_039925325.1 Sphingomicrobium sp. | reverse complement strand
CCCTGCCCTACAGTTGCGGCGACGTCGAGGCGGAGACATTGCTGGATGATCGCTTGTTTGTGGCATTTCCGCGCGGCGAAGCTCCGCCAGGCGACACCGTGCACGTGAATTCAATCGACGAAAATCGAATGCTTCTGCTGGAAGACGGTCACTGCCTGAAGGACCACGCTTTGTCGGCCTGCAACCGGCCCGACCTGCGCGCCCACGCCTCCATGATGGGCACATCGCTCCACACGCTGGTGCAAATGGTCGACAATAGACTGGGTGTCACCTTCCTCCCGTCGATGGCGATCGATGCAGGAATTCTCGACGGGACCAGCGTCGAAGCCAAGCCGCTCAGCTCCGATCACGGCTTTCGCCGCATCTCGCTCATCTGGCGTCGCTCAAGTGCTCGGCGGAGCGAATTTCAGCTGCTTGCAGCCGCGCTCCGCCGGATCATCGCGGATCTAAACCCGCACCTCGAAACCGCCGCTCGCGGGTTTCAGGCAGTCTGACTCGCCTCGGCGGGTTCGGCGATTCCAATCGGCTCGATGCTGTCCTTGTTCTGCGGTAAATCGAAGCGATCGGCGTTCATCACTTTGGTCCAGACCGCGACGAACTCGCGAACGAATTTTTCCTCATTGCCCTTCTCGGCATAGACCTCGGCGGTGGCGCGAAGCTGGCTGTTCGAACCGAAGATGAGGTCGGTGCGGGTCGCCCGCCACTTCTCCTGATTGCCACCGCGGTCGTAGCCAACAAACTCTTCATCGGCGCTCGTGTCGACAACCTTCCAGAAGGTGTCGTTTTCAAGCAGATTGACGAAGAAGTCGTTGGTGAGCTGGCCTTTGCGGTTGGTGAACACGCCTTCCGGCGCGTCCTTGTAGTTGACGCCAAGCACCCGCAGACCCCCCAGCAGCACCGTCATCTCCGGCCCCGATAGTCCTAGCAGGGACGCACGGTCGATCAGCATTTCCTCGGTCTTCACCGAATGTTTGGTTTTCAGATAATTGCGGAACCCGTCGGCAGCGGGCTCCATCACTGCAAAGCTTTCGGTATCTGTCCAGTCCTGGGTGGCATCGCCGCGCCCACCGGCAAAAGGAACCTCGACGTTAAAGCCGGCGTCCTTTGCCGCCTTTTCAACTGCTGCAGTGCCCGAAAGGACAATCGCGTCGGCCATCGACATTGACCCGCGCAACTCGTCGAGCTTGGCGAGAATTCTCGACAGCTCCTCAGGCTCGTTGACCGCCCAATCCTTCTGCGGAGCGAGGCGGATCCGCGCGCCATTGGCCCCACCGCGATGGTCGGACCGGCGATAGGTGGAAGCCGAGGCCCAAGCCGTCTTGACCAGCTGGCCCACGCTGAAGCCCGCGTCGAGCACCTTTGCCTTGAACGTGGCAACGTCGGCATCCGACGGCTTGGCGCCCGCCGGCACCGGGTCCTGCCAGATCAAATCTTCGTTCGGAACTTCCGGCCCGAGGTACCGGACCTTGGGACCCATGTCGCGGTGGGTCAGCTTGAACCAGGCGCGCGCGAACGCGTCCTTGAAGGCCTCGTGATCGTCGCGGAACCTCTCGGAGATTACGCGGAACTCCGGATCGACCTTGAGCGCCATGTCGGCGGTGGTCATCATCGTCGGTACGCGCTTGGAAGGATCGTGGGCCGCGGGAGCCATATCTTCCTCGCGTTGATTGATCGGCTGCCACTGCTTGGCGCCGGCCGGGCTCCGCACCAGCTCATACTCATAGTCAAGCAGCAGGCGGAAATAGTTTTCCGACCAGACCGTCGGCGTATTTACCCACGATCCTTCGATGCCGCTGGTAATCGTATGCTCGCCAAAGCCGCTTTCGTGCGCGCTGGCCCAACCCAATCCCTGAAGTGCGATATCGGCCCCTTCCGGAGCGGAGTCGATCAGGCTCGGATCGCCCGCACCATGCGCTTTGCCGAACGTATGACCGCCCGCCGCGAGGGCCACCGTCTCTTCGTGATTCATCGCCATGCGCTCAAACGTGATCTTGATGTCGCGCGCCGACTGCAGAGCATCGGGCACGCCGCCCGGCCCTTCCGGATTGACGTAGATCAAGCCCATTTGGATCGCGGCAAGCGGCTGCTCCAGCTCCAGCTCTTCCTCGGGCAGAATGCGTGTCTTGTTGTCGGCATGCCCGACGAACTGCTCCTCGGAGCCCCAGTAGATGTCGCGTTCCGCCTCGAACACATCCGCGCGGCCGCCGCCGAAGCCGAACACCGGCCCGCCCATCGATTCGATCGCGACATTGCCAGCGAGGATGAACAGGTCCGCCCAGCTGATGTTCTTCCCGTACTTGCGCTTGATCGGCCATAGCAGGCGGCGAGCCTTGTCGAGATTGCCGTTGTCCGGCCAGCTGTTGAGCGGAGCGAAGCGCTGCTGCCCGCTGTTTGCGCCGCCGCGGCCGTCGGCGGTGCGATAGGTTCCCGCGGCATGCCACGCCATGCGGATGAAAAACGGACCATAATGCCCGTAATCGGCCGGCCACCACGGCTGGCTGTCGGTCATCAGCGCGGTCAGGTCGTTCTTCAGCGCCTGATAATCCAGCCCCTTGAATGCCCCGGCATAATCGAAGTCGGCACCCATCGGATCGGGCGAAAGGCCACCCTGATGCAAAATATCGATCGGAAGCGCCTCTGGCCACCAATCGCGATTGGTTCGGCCGAGCAGCGAACGCACGCTGGTTGGCTGGTTCGCGGGACAGCCCATCGATCCACCGGTTTTCGCATCCATCTTGACTCTCCTTTTGCGCTTTGCAGTCTCCGCTACGGTGCGCCGCTGATTAGGGAAAACAATTAAAATGCGTCAGTGAGAGAAAGAAAATCGATTAGGGGGCAGCGCAGTATCCGATCCCCAATTATTCCATGTGCCGCAAGCCGATCCGCAAATAATCATAGCCAGTAACGAGCGTCAGTGCTGCAGCCGCCCACAGGCTGGCAAGGCCGACCCGATGGACCCACAGCTGATCGGGGACCGACCCGCCAAGGATAAGCGCGCCGAGTGACACGAGCTGAAATGTGGTTTTCCACTTGGCCAGCTTGCTGACCGGCATCGACACGTTAAGCGGCGCAAGGAATTCGCGCAGTCCGCTGACGATGATTTCGCGCAGCAGGATGACCAGTGCCGGGACGATATGGAAGCTGTGGATGATTGGCTCGCCGCTATGATTGCGGCTCGACACCAGCATCACGATCACGGCCGCGACCATGATCTTGTCGGCGATCGGATCGAGAAACTGACCGACACGCGAAATTTTGCCCTGCGCCCGCGCCAGATAGCCGTCGAAATAGTCCGTAATTGCAACCAGGCCATAGAGCACGAAGGTGATCGCATAATCGACCGGGCTTGGCCGCCACAGCAGGAAAACCAGGATCGGGACCGCAAAAATGCGGGACAAGGTAAGCAGATTTGGCAGCGACAGCATCACCGGAAGCTCTTCCACACAAAGCGGGCGGCGGGCAAGACTCGGCGCTTGCTCGAACCGGTCGAGCCGCTACAGGGCATTGATGTCCTGTCAGGCACTACCGCGGCCGCGCGGATCGATCTGAATGCACGACTCATGGCATCTGGTCCGTACCCGCCGTTTTCTGCCGATTTTCGTCACGCAGTTCCTCGGTGCGTTCAACGACAATCTGTACAAGTCGGCGATGGTGATCCTTGTCACCTACGCCGTGTACAACGACGCGACGAAGGAGGCGACCTTCAACGCCGTGGCCGGCGGTTTATTCATTCTGCCGTTCTTCCTGTTCTCCGCGCTTGCCGGCCAATTGGCGGATTCGATGGACAAGGCCCGGATCGTTCGCATCGTAAAGTCCGCCGAGATCCTGATCATGATGGCAGGTGCGGCCGGACTGATCCTGCACAACATCCCGCTGCTGCTGACCGCATTGTTCGCGATGGGCGTGCATTCCAGCTTCTTCGGTCCGATCAAATATGCGATCCTCCCGCAACACCTTGAAAGGGAAGAGGTGCTTGGTGGGACCGGGCTGGTAGAGGCCGGCACCTATAGCGCCATCCTGCTCGGCACGATCGCCGGCGGGCTACTCGGCCGCGAGCATGCCCAAGTCGCGGCAGTGGCCGTGATCGCGGTGGCGCTGATCGGGCGCATTGTCGGAGCGCAGGTTCCTCCGGCTCCGCCGGAACCCGACGCTCCGCCGCTCAAGATGGACTGGCACATCGTTCGCGCGTCGATCCGGCTCGTCAATGCGACGCTGCATGTCCCGCGGCTGTTTCTCGCCATTGTGGCGATCAGCTTTTTTTGGGCGATGGGCGCGATCCTCGCCGCCCAATTCCCGCCGCTGGTCAAGAATGAGCTTCACGCCGACGAAAAGGTCGCAACCCTGTTCCTGGCGATCTTTTCGGTCGGGGTGGCGCTTGGCTCCGTCGTGATCAACCGCC
>JBDSZD010000182.1:0-5557 GCA_039925325.1 Sphingomicrobium sp. | reverse complement strand
TCCGCAGCGAATGCCTCGATGTTATCGATCCGCTGCCGCAAGGATTGGCTCATGTCGGATACGGCGCGGGCCAGCAGTCCGATTTCGTCGTTGCGCGAGGGAAGCCGGGGCACATTAACTTCCCGAGCGCGACCGAGTCGTACGCGGTGTGCTGCGATCGCGAGCCGACGCAGTGGGCGAACGATTGTCCGCGCAAGGAAGAATGAGAGCAGGGTCGATAGCAAGGTCGCAAGCGTCATCACGATCAGGAGCGTCTGACGCTGATCGCGAACGGTTCGTGTAAAATTGCGGTCGTTCGCCGTGGAGAGAAGGACCTGATCGTCAACTGGCGCCGCCGCGGACATCACCGGAGTAAGGTCCGGTGCGTTGCGCACTTTGCTGACGATCCGTTGTTGCGCCCGGGCGGTATACGCTTCGGGCCATGACGTCAGTCGATCGACTTTTGGTTCGGCAAAGTCGTCCAGCGGCTTTGCGCCGACCAGGGCGTTGAACCCACGATCGAGCGTGCGGGCAATGCCCTTGGTCCAGCGTTGGGTAGCCGGGTCGCGCAGCTGATATGTCGGGCCGGTCGTGCTCCAGCTGTCCGCGATCAGATTGCCGTTCGGATCGTACAGCCTGAGCCGCCCCTTGTCCGAAGATGCGAGCCTGCCCACGGCCACCGAGCGCCGATCGGCCGGAAGCAATGCGAGGGCCCGAGCAGCCATGCCCACTTCCTGTTCCGCCTGCTGAATCCGCTCCCTGCTGAGCTGGTTCCGGAATGCGTCGAGATAGAGAATGCTGGCCGCGAGCAGGCCAAGCGTCAGGATATTGACCGCAAGGATGCGGTGCGCCAGCGACCAACGCCCCGACCATGTCAGGGCAAGATCGCCGTCGTCACTCGTCGTCGAAGCGGTATCCAACGCCATATAGGGTTTCGATAGCATCGAAGGCGGGATCCACGGCACGGAACTTGCGGCGGATCCGCTTGATGTGGCTGTCGATCGTGCGGTCGTCGACATAGACGTCGTCCTGATAGGCTATATCGAGCAGTTGGTTGCGGCTTTTCACGACACCCGTCCGCTGCGCCAAAGCTTCAAGGATCATGAATTCCGTAACCGTCAGCACGACCTCCTTTCCGACCCACATCACTTTGTGGCGGTCCGGGTCCATTGTCAGGCGACCGCGCTCGAGCATTGGCTGCCCCGGCTCGGCGGGGCCGGAGCCCGTCCCTTTCGCAAGATCCTGCCGGCGCAGGATCGCCCGAATCCGCGCAATCAGCAATCTTTGCGAAAATGGCTTCGCAATATAATCGTCCGCGCCCATCGCGAGGCCGAGCGCTTCGTCGAGTTCGTCGTCCTTCGAAGTGAGGAAGATTACCGGCATCGAACTCGTCTCGCGCAGGCGCCGGAGCAATTCCATCCCGTCCATTCGCGGCATTTTGATGTCGAACACACCAAGATCGGGGGAGTTTTCGGTCAGGGCTTTGAGCGCCGACGCGCCATCCGTGTAAACGCGGGTTACAAAGCCTTCGGCCTGCAGCGCGATCGACACGGAAGTCAGAATATTGCGGTCGTCATCGACCAGCGCGATCACATGGCTCATCAGCGTTCCTGGTCAGCCTCGTTGTGCCCGGATCAGGGGGTTTAACCGTCCGGTGCAGCACAGACAAGCGTAACCCAGCTTTGCGTTGAAGCGATCCCGCTTCTATAGACCTCCGCACACATGCGATCAGTGTATGGCATTGGTCTAACAAATAAAACTGCGGAGGAATTCTTTGTCGAAAACTGTCCCTAATCATGGGATTGAGGCGCAGGGTATCCCTAACTGTGCCGAAATCTTCTGGAATTTGACGACCGCACCCTTGGTCGAGCACGCAGTCCGTCGAGGTGAGGGCTTACTCGCCAAGGACGGACCATTAGTGGTCAAGACAGGGAAGCATACCGGCCGAAGCGCGCAGGACCGATTTGTGGTCCGCAACGGGGTCAGCGAGCTGAGCGTTTGGTGGGGCAAGACCAACCAGCCGATGGCGGTGGACGCTTTCGATCGGCTCTATGCCGATTTCGTTGAGGCGCTCGGAAAAAAGGAGCAGTTGTTCGTCGCCGATCTCTATGGCGGGTCGCAGCCGGAACATCGGGTGCAGGTGCGGGTGATCAACGAGCTGGCATGGCACAATCTGTTCATCCGCACGCTGCTGGTGCGGCCGCCGGCAACCGACCTTCCGGACTTTGTCCCGGAGTACACAATTATCGACCTGCCGAGCTTCCGCGCCGACCCGCAGCGTCACGGCTGCCGCAGCGAGACAGTGATCGCGGTCAATCTCGAGAAAAAGATCATCCTGATCGGCGGCACGGCCTATGCCGGTGAGATGAAGAAGAGCGTGTTCGGATTGCTCAACTTCATCCTTCCGGAAGCTGGCATCATGCCGATGCATTGTTCGGCCAATATCGGCCCGCACGGCGACACCGCCATTTTCTTCGGCCTCTCGGGAACCGGCAAGACGACCCTGTCGGCCGACCCGAACCGTACACTCATCGGCGACGACGAGCACGGCTGGTCGGACACGGCGGTCTTCAACTTCGAGGGCGGCTGCTATGCCAAGATGATCCGCCTGTCGGAAGAGTCCGAACCGGAGATTTTCGCGACCACCAAGCGCTTTGGAACCGTTCTTGAGAATGTCGTCATGAATGAGGCGACGCGCGAGCTCGACTTCGACGATGCGACCCTCGCGGAGAACAGCCGCGGTGCCTATCCAATCGACTTCATTCCGAACTCTTCGGTCGACAATATGGGACCATTGCCAAAGAATATCGTCATGCTGACGGCGGATGCGTTCGGGGTCCTCCCGCCAATCGCGCGGCTGACGCCGGATCAGGCGATGTACCACTTCCTGTCGGGCTACACCGCCAAGGTCGCCGGCACGGAAATCGGCGTGACCGAACCTGAAGCGACCTTTTCGACCTGTTTCGGCGCGCCATTCATGCCGCGCCACCCGAGCGTGTACGGCAACCTCCTCAAGGAGAGAATTGCCAAAGGTGGAGTGAATTGCTGGCTGGTCAATACCGGCTGGACGGGCGGAAAATATGGGATCGGCAAGCGCATGCCGATCAAGGCTACGCGGGCGCTTCTCAATGCAGCGCTCGACGGAAGCTTGAACTCGGCGGAATTCCGCAGGGATCCCAACTTCGGCTTCGAGGTGCCGATCGCGCTCGAAGGCTGCACCCATTTGCTCGATCCGCGCAGCACCTGGGCCGACAAGCAAGAATACGACCGCACCGCCGCCAAGCTGGTCGATTTGTTCGTGGACAATTTCGCGGACTTTGCCGAGCATGTCGACGAAGGGGTTCGTCAGGCGGCGCCGCGGGTCACGCAGGCCGAATTCGCTTGAGCCGCGGTCTAGATCGGTAGGCGCGCCGTGCTGGAAGGGATCGAGACTGGCTATGAGGACAAGTACGACTTTCCTCACCGCAGCGATCCACCCGAAAGCGCCTATATGTTTGCGTCGGTGCCGCGCACGGGTAGCACCTATCTCAGTCATCTCCTGTGGAAGTCTGGCTGCCTCGGGGCGCCGCTCGAATATCTGAACTTCCTGCCGAGCGGGCCGTATCACGTCGTCAGCGGCTCCCCGGAACAGCAGATCGTATTGTGGCGCTCTCTGCTCCACCGAAGGACATCGCCGAACGGCCTATTCGGTGTGAAATGCTTTCCGACGCAGATGAAGGAGCTGCATCACGGGAATCAGCCGCTGTTTTCCGAAGTCATGGCGACGCTCGTCCCGCGCGATCGGCAAGCCCGGATCGTGCAGCTCAAACGCCGCGACCGCCGTGCTCACGCAATTTCCTACGCCCGGGCGGCGCTGTCGGGGATTTGGCGGAAGGAACAGGAGGGCCAGGCGGGAACGCGCGTGGAATTCTCCAGGGAGGCGGTCGATCATGCGCGCGCCTTGCTGGATCAGGAGGAAGCGAGCTGGGAGCGGCTGTACAACGACCGGAACATCGCACCGCTAATTCTCTGGTATGAGGATGTCGTCGATCAACCGGGGCGAGCCGTGGCGTCGGTGGCTGAGTTTCTGGGCGCTACGGTCGATCCGGCGGCGCCAATCGTCATTCCCGAAGTCGAGAAACAGTCCGAAGAAGATCCGAAGCTGTGGGCGCAACATTATGCCGCCTCTGTCTTGAGCTGAGGCGCGGCCCTCAGGTTTATTCGGTAGGAAGCTTGGGCGATGAGTCGGTCAGCAATCCCTCTGTTTCCACCTTCAGGCAATTGCCGTCGACACCGGTGATGCGGACGCGCTGACCGGCTTCGGCAGGACCGCCGCGTGCACTCCACTCGCTGTCGCCGACGCGCACTCGGCCCCCATGCTCATCGATCGCGCTCACGGCGAGGACGCTTTTGCCGATCATCCGCGCAGAGCGATCGTTGAGGTGCGGATCGCTGCTATCGACGTCTTGATTGGCGTAGACTTTGCGGCCCGCCATGACCGCGATGAAGCTGTAGATCGCGAACAGGGCCAGCTGGGCCGGTACACCCAGGCCGAACAGCAAGGTGAACGCGCCGGTCGCGACGGCGGCCGCACCGACGAAGACGAGAAAAATCCCGGGGGCAAGGATCTCGGCAATGAGCAGGATGACGCCGCCGATCGCCCACAGCCAGCCCGCATCGATCCCTTCAAACATCAGCCTTCGACCCTCGGTACGCCGGGAAGGGCGGGCGGAGCACCGCGGGTGGCGACCGTCTCGCGGTTGGGCCGAGGCGCGGCCTTGCCGGGGCGATCGCTGAACACTTCGCGCGCAAGCTCGCCGATGCCACCGAGGGTTCCCATCAATTGGGTGGCCTCAACCGGGAACAGGATGGTCTTGGCGTTGGGCGAAGTTGCGAATTTGCCGAGCGCTTCGACATATTTCTGGGCCACGAAATAGTTGATCGCCTGGCTGCTGCCGTTTTCGATCGCGTCGCTGACGGACTTGGTTGCCACCGCTTCGGCCTCCGCCAACCGTTCGCGCGACTCGGCCTCACGAAAGGCCGCTTCTTTGAGCCCTTCAGCCTGCAGGATTTTGGCCAGCTTTTCGCCTTCGGCACGCAGGATTTCGGACTGCCGCATGCCTTCCGATTCCAGAATCGAGGCGCGCTTTTCGCGTTCCGCTTTCATCTGGCGGGTCATGGCGTTGACGATGTCCGCCGGCGGGCGAATGTCCTTGAGCTCGACCCGGGTGATTTTGACGCCCCAGGATTCGGTCGCCTGATCGACCACCACGAGCAACCGCGCATTGATCTCGTCGCGTTTGGACAGCGTTTCATCCAGGTCCATCGAACCCATCACAGTGCGCAAATTGGTGGTCGAAAGCGCCATGATCGCCGTGTAGAGATCGCTGACCTCATACGCGGCCTTGGCAGCGTCGAGCACCTGGAAAAAGACCACGCCGTCGACCGCGACCATGGCATTGTCCTTGGTGATGATTTCCTGTCCTGGAATATCAAGAACCTGTTCCATCATATTGATCTTGCGGCCCACGCGGTAGAAGAAGGGCGGGACAAAATTGAAGCCCGGTTCGGCCACGCGGGTAAATCGCCCGAAATGTTC
>JBDSZD010000181.1:0-10222 GCA_039925325.1 Sphingomicrobium sp. | reverse complement strand
CATCGAGACGTCCACCCCGGACTAAAGCGTCGCCGGCAATCAGCGCGAGATTCAGCAACAGCTTGATTGCGCCCTTTGGAAGCTTCGAATCCGCCACGATCCAGCCAAGCTCGATCCGCCGCTCGGGCCCGAATAGCCCGGACAGCGCCGAATGCGCCTCACGCGTGTCAACGCTTTCGCCGAAACCGCCGGCCGCGCCGAACGCCAGCCGAAAGAATTTCAGCTTGTTGGCCGAGGCTCGCGCGCTTTCGCCTAGCAATTCAAGGCATTTGTCCCGCATCGCCGGGTCCTGCTCGTCGGCAAGCAGTTCGAGGCCATTGTTCAATGCGCCCACCGGCGACATCAAATCGTGACAGAGACGCGAACAGAGAAGGCTGGCGAGATCAACGGATTTCATCGCGCGGGTGATGGGGCAGAGTCCGGTTCCGCGCAAGCGGCGGTGCGCCGATCTCGTTGATGCGATCTATCTGTACGCATTCGAGGTGGTGAGGAAGCCAGAGCCGAGCCGCACTCCCGACCTCGGGTTACCTTAGTGTCCAGCGGAGCCATTCAATTCGCTATGCGCCACGCAATACGCCCGCTCACCGCTCCTCTTCGAGGGTTCCCCCTCTCATCTTGCGCTGGCAAGTACTTGGCTCTTTTTTCCAGAATGTAGCAGCTGGTGGCGTCCAGGATCGCAACACCGCTTGGCCCGTCGACAGTGCAGTCGGCAACCTTGCCATCCTCGTCGATAAGGATGGTCATTCCTACCGTTCCCGCTAACCCGCGGTTGATGGCGAAGGCGGGATAATCGCTATCCCGGATCAAGCCGACCAGCTTTTCATCGTGCTGAGCGACCGCAACTTGGCCAGCTGCCCGCTGGGCGGTAGAACTCGGCTGTACGTCGCGGACGTTCCAATATTCCCGCAAATCGTTAAGGCACTTGTCCAGTTCTCCGAAGACCTGAGGCAACCGATCGACCTTTAAATTAGCGCTGAACGATCCGCTTCTGAACTCTATGGTTGGCCCTTCCGCCGCGGCTTTGAATTCCGTCATTGTCAGGTTCACCATCGACACTCGACGCTTTGTTTCGCCAGCCTCGTATACAAAAGCATTGGTTTGGATGGGCCTGGCCAACCCAAACCTGACACGGGCAAGGACCTGCGTCACGGCGGTTCTGCCGGGCTTGCTGAAAAGCAGTCGTATTGCCTGGCCGGTCACGGACGGCACGAGCGTCAGTCGGATCGGCTCTGACCTAGGACCATAGTCCCTGCTCGCCGTGCATTGCGAATATTCGTAGGTGACGTTCCAAGCGCCGGTCGGCTCCAGCGCATTGGCTGCGCCCACGGGGGTGGAGCACCCAAGCAGCCCCACGATCCCGACGCCCCTCCAAAAACTCATTTCCCTATCCCTTGCTGCGGCTCGTTAGGAAGCGCTCGCCTGCCGGTGCCAATCAATAGTAATCACACATATTCGCACGCCGCTACTCAATCTGTCCGTCTATCAAATCCATGAAATTGCGTGCCGCTTCGCGGTCCTCTTCGCGCTCGAACGCGACGTCCAGATCGGGCGCGGACCCGAGCAGGTGTAGCAAAGTCCACAAGGCAAAGCGTTCGCCGCGATCCTTGGTCAGACCCAGATCGACTTTCATATGCTCGATGCCCGCCTCCAGCGCGCCGGACGGGACGGAGGCGAGGTCAGAGGCGCCGAAATAGCGGCGGATTTGATCGTCGAGGTTCACACGCTCTCCCATCGCACCGGTGACTCAACAAAGCGACCGCCGATCATTGAACAACAGAAAACCAATGCCCAAATATTCCGTATGGCCGGGGGGCATCATATTATCGACGTGCGGCTTGGGCCGGGCCATGCCGGCTGGCGGCTCGACCGCGCTCTGGCCGATGCGGTGCCGAATATGTCGCGTGAACGGCTCAAGGCGCTGATCCTGGGCGGGGCAGTCGAGGCTGGCGGCTCCGCGCTGCGCGATCCGGCGCTCAAGGTGCGGGGCGACGAGGCGATACGCGTCGCGGTGCCGGAGCCGACGCCCACCCACAACGAAGCGCAGGATATTCCGCTGTCGATTGCATTCGAGGATGAGCATCTCCTCGTCGTCGACAAGCCTGCGGGCCTCGTCGTCCATCCCGCAGCCGGCAATTTCGACGGCACTTTAGTCAACGCCTTGCTTCACCATTGCGGCGGCAGCCTATCCGGGATCGGCGGAGTCGCCCGCCCCGGGATCGTCCACCGCATCGACAAGGACACCTCGGGCCTGCTGGTGGTCGCCAAGACCGACGTCGCCCATGAGGGCCTTGCGCAGCAGTTCGCGACGCACAGCATCGACCGCCGCTATCTGGCGATCGTCTCCGGAGTGCCGAAAACGGGCACAGGCACCATTGACGCGCCCCTCGCCCGCTCTTCGGCCAACCGCAAGAAGATTGCCATCGTCAGCGGCGGCCGCGGCAAGCGGGCGGTGACTCACTGGACTCGCAAGACCGCGCTGCGCGACGCCGCGCTGGTCGAATGCAAGCTGGAGACCGGGCGAACGCATCAGGTGCGGGTCCACATGGCGTCGATCGGCCATCCGTTGCTGGGGGATCCGGTCTACGGCACAGCGCGGAGCCACCGCGCGCTGCTCAAGGTGCTTGGGTTCGAACGGCAGGCGCTGCACGCGGCGGCGCTTGGCTTCGTCCACCCCGTAACGAAAAACCATCTGTCGTTCCTCAGCGGCATGCCGCCCGACATGCAGGAACTGTTCAGTGCGCTTGGTGTATAGGATTTCAGCGGCTAGGGCGTTTGAAAGCGCCCGGCCCAGGGAGAAAGACGATTAAGATGGCTAAAATGGTACAGCGGAAAAGCATCGTCTCGATTCCCGCATCCGGCGGGGAGGCTGGACTCAATCGCTATTTGAGCGAAATCAAGAAATTTCCGATCCTCGCGCCCGAGGAGGAATATATGCTCGCCCAGCGCTGGAAGGAGCATGGCGACACCGACGCTGCGGCCAAGCTGGTCAACTCGCACCTCCGCCTCGTGGCCAAGATCGCCATGGGCTATCGCGGCTACGGCTTGCCGGTCAGCGAATTGATCAGCGAAGGCAATATCGGCCTGATGCAGGGCGTAAAGAAGTTCGAGCCCGAGCGCGGTTTCCGCCTCGCGACCTATGCGATGTGGTGGATCCGCGCTTCGATTCAGGAATTCATCCTGCGCTCGTGGAGCCTGGTGAAGATGGGCACCACCGCCGCTCAGAAGAAATTGTTCTTCAACCTCAGGCGGATGAAGAACCAGATCGAGGCGTTCGAGGAAGGCGATCTGAAGCCCGCCGATGTCACCAAGATTGCGACCGACCTCGGCGTCACCGAAGCAGAAGTGATCTCGATGAATCGCCGCATGGGTCATGGCGGCGACACCAGTCTCAATGCGCCGCTTAAAGGCGATGAAGGCGGTGAAGGCCAGTGGCAGGATTTTCTCGTCGACAATGGCCCGCTCCAGGACGAGCGCATCGCCGAGGATGAGGAAACGCGCGTCCGCCACGATCTGCTGATGCAGGCGATGGACGCGCTCAACGACCGCGAGCGCAACATTTTGATGGAACGCCGCCTGGCGGACGAGCCCAAAACGCTGGAAGAACTCAGCCAGGTCTATGCCGTCAGCCGCGAACGCATCCGCCAGATCGAGGTCCGCGCATTCGAGAAGCTGCAGGCCGCGCTGTTGCGGCTGGCGGGCGATAAGAGGCTGCTTCCGGCGACCTAATCTGGTCAGGGCAGCGACAAGGTCTTACCCTGCCGCGATGGCAGAAACATTCCGGACCCTTCTCTTGGGATTGACGGCAGTCACGACCCTCATCGGATGTGCTGCGTCTCCACGAGCCTCGACACCCTTGGATTACTTGCCATCGCTGGCTGGTGACTATTTTCCGCTGCATTCACTGAAACTCGGCACCTATCACCTGTATGTCCGATTGCCGGAGAGCTATCGCGAGAAGCCTGACGCTCGCTACCCCGTGGTCTATCTGCTCGACGGAGACAGCCTGTTTCCCTATTTGGCGCCGCACCATCTGTTCCTTACCTACGACGACCAGCTGCCGGAGGCGATCCTTGTGGGCGTTGCCTATGGCAGCTTCGGTCCTCCGGTGAACAGACGCGAGCGCGACTTCCGCCAAGGCGCGCCAGCCTTCCACCGCTTCCTCAAGGACCGAGTGATTCCGGCCGTGGAACGGCGCGTCCGGGCGGACCCGCAGCGCCGTATCCTCGTTGGCCAGTCCGCAAGCGGCGGTTTCGTTCTTTACAGCGCGTACTCGGACCCAGGCCTATTTTGGGGCCGGATAGCGAGCAATCCGTCCTTCCCGACCCACCGGGCGCTGTTATTCGGCCCGCCCCCACCGTCAACTGGTTCTGAGGTCAGGCTGGTTGTGGCGAGCGGCACCGCCGACCGCCCAAATATCCGCGCGGGAACGCTGGAATATTTCGATGCCCAATCCAAGCACCCCGGGCCGTGGCGCTTGCACCGGTTGGATATTATGAACGGCACCCATGCCGCCGACATGCCAACCGCCTATCGGCGTGGCATGGCCTGGCTGTTCGACCGCGAAAAACTTTAACTGTCCGGCTTGTCCGCGATGGTCGGCGAGGCTTGGGTAAGCTTGTCGCCCTCCCGCGCTTCTTCTGGCCGGTCCTGGACTTCATCGCTGGTCGCGACATTATCGGCGGCCCAGGCCCCGCGCTTTCCGAGCGGCACCGGCGCGCCTGTCGTGCTGTCGACTGCGGTCTGGTGCTCGATCTCACTGTTGAGTTCAGCTCCGAACACTACGACATAGGCCGACAGATAGAGCCAGGTCTGGAGTGCCGCCAAGGCTCCCAGCGATCCGTAAGTCGCCGAATAATTGCTCAGATTGCCGACGTAGAGCCCGAACAGAAAGGTCAGAAGCAGCCACACCGCCGCCGCGAACAGCGAACCCGGCGTGATCCACGCCCAGCGCGCCTGCTCGCGCGACGGGGCAAAGCGGTAGAGCGCAGCGATCAGCGCGGCCGCGATGATCAACAGCAGAACATAACCTGCCGCCCGCCCGGCGGCCACGAGGCTCAAGGGCAGGTGCGGATAGGCTCGGTTGAGCGAGGCTAATCCCGCGGTGGCCGCCAGCGCCGCGAAGGTAATCACGACGGCGGCAAGCGTCATCAGGATCGCAAGCGCGTAGAAGCGGAGAAGCGACCTCTTCTCCTTCTCCTCGTATGCGATGTTGAGCGCGGTGATCAGCGCCGCAGCGCCATTCGTCCCGCCATAGAGCGCCGCCGCGAAGGCAACGATCAACCCCGCCCCCTTGGTCTCCTCGGACATGCGGACCGCGTTCAGCAATTGATCGCCGATTACGACCGCGGCGTCTCTCGGCAGCAACCCCGCAATCGTCCGGATATTGCTGACGACGGTATTTGGGTCCGCAAACAGGCCGTAGCCGAGCACGACGATGCCGAGTAGCGAGACCAGCGCGAAGAAGCCGTAGAAGGCGACTCCGGAAGCGACCAGGCCGACATTGTCGTCCCAGGTTCGCTGCCAGGTGCGCGCGGCGATGTCCTTCCAAGCGCGCGGCGGCATCTGCCAAGGCGAGCGCGCGCTATGTCCGCGATCGGCTTTCAGTCTCAGCTTTGTCTCGATCATGACGACCCAATCGCATGACCGGCGCTGGCGTTCCCGGAGGCGCATGCGACGAACTGCCCAGCGGAGCGTCGAAACGATCCAGCACCCCTTGCAAAGCGCCGCAAAGGGGAGAAGGTTGGCGAGGTCAAGGAGACGCGCCAGCCGCCTCTTCACGCGACTCGCGCGCCCGTAGCCCGGACGAGAGGAGAGTCGCATGGCCGGAGAAACCAAAGGTACTCGAATGATCGCGCTGGTCGGACCGGCCGGCGCGGGGAAGACGAGTTTGGCGGAGGCCTTGCTGTTTGCGGCCGGAACCACGGACCGACTGGGCTCGACGGGCAATGGATCGAGCATCGGCGATTGCAGCCCCGAAGCGCGCGCACGCGGCGGCTCGACCGAGCTCAACCTCTATAATTTCAACTATCTCGGCGACAAGTTCGCCATCCTCGATTGCCCGGGGTCGGTCGGCTTCGCCTGCGACGGAGCACGCGGCCTGGCCCTCGCCGATGTCGCGATCGTGGTTGTCGATCCGGACCCGGCGCGCGCGCCGCTGGCCGCACCCGCATTGCGGACGCTCGACGAGCTTGGCATCCCGCATCTCATTTTCGTCAACCGCATCGACCAGGCGCGCGGACGCATCCGCGACCTGCTGCAGGCGCTGCAGCCGTTGAGCGTCTCTCCGCTCATTGCGCGGCAAATCCCGATTCGCGCGAGTGGATCGGACGATGAGAAGATCAGCGGTTTCGTCGATTTGGCGCTCGAACGGGCGTTCCACTATCGCGCGGGCAAGGAATCCGAGCGGATCGATATTCCGGCGAGTCTTCAGGAACGCGAAGCCGAGGCGCGCACCCATATGCTCGAAAAGCTCGCGGATCACGATGATGCTTTACTCGAGCAATTGCTGATGGACGAAACTCCCGAGCAGCGCACCGTGCTTGCGGATCTTGCACGGGAAACCCGCGAAAATCTGGGTGTTTCGGTGTTGTTCGGGTCGGCCTCGAGCGCGTGGGGAGTCCGGCGTTTGCTCAAAGCGCTGCGCCACGAAGTCCCCGGCCCCGATGCCGCCGCGCGACGTCTTGGCATCACCTTCCCTGCCCTCCAGGTGTTCAAAGTGTCTCACGGCGGCGCTGTCGGCCGGCTGGCAATGGCACGCGTGCTCGGCGGCGCGATGAGTGAGGGCGCGGATCTCAGGTCATCGACAGGCGCTCCGGCGCGGCTCGGTGCCTTGTTCATCGTTCAGGGAGAAAAGACGCAGAAAACCCACCGGGCAGAGGCCGGCGCCGTCGTCGCGATCGCGAAGATCGACGGCATCAAGGCCGGCCAATGGCTCGGCGTGGGATCCGTCCCACCGCCGCTGGAGGCCGACTATCCCGCCCGCAATTGCGCCATCGCGATCGAACCTTCGGACCGAAAGGACGATGTCAGGCTCTCGAGCGCACTCCAGCGCCTGCTCGAGGAAGACGGCGCGTTGATCCTCGACCATGACGAGGCCAGCCACGAGTTGCGGCTGCATGGGGTCAACGACGAACATCTCAATATCGTCATCGCGCGCCTCAAGCGCCGCTACGGAGTGGAGGTGAAAAGCAACGCGCCGACGATTGGTTATCGTGAGTCCATCCGCCGCTCCGTCAGTCAGAAGGGCCGGCACAAGAAGCAATCTGGCGGCCATGGCCAGTTTGGCGACGTCCTCATCGAACTGTCGCCTCTGCCGCGCGGCTCCGGCTTTCAATTTGTGGAACGGATCGCCGGCGGTGCTGTCCCCCGGCAATGGATACCCGCGGTCGAACAGGGTGTGTGCGAAGCGATGCTCAAGGGGCCGCTCGGATACCCGGTGGTCGATGTCGCGGTCGCTTTGGTGGACGGCAGCTATCACAGCGTGGACAGTTCCGAGCTGGCGTTCCGGATGGCCGGGCGAATCGCGATGCACGAAGCACTTGCGGCTGCTGGCCCCTACATGCTGGAGCCCGTCCACCGGCTGTCGGTGGTATGCCCATCGACCGCCAGCAGCCGGATCAGCTCCGCCATTGCGAGCCGACGTGGGCAGATGCTCGGGATGGTCCCACGTGAAGGCTGGACCGGCTGGGATCGGATCGATGCATTGCTTCCCGAGGGCGAGCTGGGCGGGCTCGAGGCCGAGCTACGCTCGCAGAGCCATGGGCTGGCAAGCTATCAGGCCGAGTTCGACCATCTGGCCGAGGTCAACGGCGCCCTGGCCGACAAGATCCAGCACCGCATGCCCGAACCCGTGTGACGGGGCCTCGGGACGGCGATCAGCCCGCCGTCCCCAGGGTCGCGACGGTCGCGACCGGCCGCCACGCACCAAGCTGGTACCGCGCAGCGAAATCCTCAGGGAACGTGCCGCCGGCGTGAATCCCGCCGGCTACGAATATACAGTCGATCTCGGCCTTCGCAGCGCCGAGCACGTCGGTCTGAAGGCCGTCGCCGATTGCCAGCACCTGATCTTTGGTCGGATTTCCGGCGAGCTTGAGTGCATGCTCGTAGATCGCCGCAAAAGGCTTGCCGTACCATTCGACCCGGCCGCCGAGCGCTTCGTAGGCATCCGCGATCGATCCGGCGCATAGTTCGAGCGCACCGCCGCGAACTACCACCCGGTCAGGATTGAGGCAGTGCATCACGACGCCCCGCTTTGCCCATGCGCGAAGGTCGGGATCATACAAATCCACCGAGGGTCGGTCTGGACTGAGTCCCGTGCAGGCGAGATGCCGGAAGCGGTCGTCGGGCGCGATCTCCACGCCCCGGCCTTCGAGCACGCTGCGGTCGAGCATCGTCCCCAAGAAGCCGACCGGCTCGCGCAGCAGGCTCAACGCGTTGACGCCAGCCTCGCCTCCCGTGGTGATCGCGTCCCAGGCATCGCGCGGCAGACCGAGCTCGGCGACCTGGCGTTGAACATAGTCTGCGGTTCGCGGGGCATTGGTGATGAGGATGATGAACCGACCCTCCCGGCGCCATTGCAGCAACCGATTGGCGGCACCCGGGTACAGCCGCACGCCATCGTGCACGCAGCCCCACAGGTCGCACAGGATGAAGCGATAGCGTTGCGGAAGATCGTCGAGCACAGTCATCGCTTATGGTCAGACCGGCAACGGCGGAACAGGCGGCAATGTGTCTTCCCCTTCTCCGGGATGCGGCTCACCGCGTGCGACGATGGTCGCGAGCGTAAGATCGCCAGTGACGTTAAGCGTGGTTCGGCACATGTCGAGGAAGCGGTCGACGCCCAGCACCAGCCCGATCCCCTCCGGCGGCACACCGATCATCCCAAGGATCAGCGCAACCATTGGCAACGACCCCGCCGGAACGCCAGCAGTGCCGATCCCGCCAAGAATGCAGATGAACAACACCATCGCCTGCTGGCCAAGCGACAGGTCGACTCCGAAGAATTGGGCGAGGAACAATACGGTCACGCCCTCGAACATCGCGGTGCCGTTCTGATTGGCCGTCGCGCCAATGGTCAGCACGAACCGCGCAACCCGTGGCGGCAGCTTCAGCTTGTCTTCCGCTACCCGCAACGCGGTTGGCAGGGTCGCGTTCGACGACGCTGTCGAAAATGCCATCACCATCGCTTCCTGCGAGTTACGGAAGAAAGCGATAGGAGAGGTTCGGCCGAAGGTCTTGAGCAGGATCGGGTAGACGATGAACATCTGCGCACCGAGAGCGAGGAGCACCACGCCGACATAAGCGCTCAGCCGAACCAGCAACTCCCAGCCAAACACCGACGCAAGGTTGAACATGAAGCATGCGATGGCGATTGGAGCGAAGCGGATGATTACCGAGATCAAGCGCATCGAGACGTGGAAAATGCCCTCGATCGCCCCCTGAAGCTGGTTGGCCGGACGGGTATCGGTCATCAACAGGCCGATGCCGAAGATCAGTGCGAAGAACATCACGGCCAGAATGTCGTTATCGGCCGCAGCGGTGAAGATGTTGGTCGGAATGATCGCAAGCACGGCAGCGACGCCCTGCGGCCGCTCGGCCTGGCTCGACAGGATCGAGCCCGCCCCTTCGCGCGCGTCGGCCAGCAAGCGCGCGGCGAGCGCTTTATCGACGCCGACGCCGGGGTCGAGCAAATTGGTGACGGTCAGCGCGATCAGCACGCCGATTGCAGACACCAGGATTGTGAACACGAGCGTCTTCAGGCCGACGCGTTTCAACGCGCGAATGTCGCCCATCTCGGCGATGCCGACGACCAGCGCCGAGAAAAGCAAGGGAATGACCAGCATAAACAGCAGGCGCAGGAATATCTGACCAACCGGTCCGGTCACATAAGTGGTGATCCAGTCGACCCAGGGCGCGTCGGCGGAGGTCGCATTGGCAATCAGGCCGAGCACGAGCCCGACCACAAAGCCCACGAGCATCTGCCACTGTAAGCTGAAGCCACCCTTCTGCGTCTCGGTCATCAAGCCTCCTGCCGACCGGCTTCGCCACGCCACGCGGAAAGGTCAAGCTCCCGTGCAGCTTTTCGGGTTCTCGCGGCGGCATTCACCCGTTGCATGATGCAACTCAATCCTTCAGCAGGCCCGCATGTTCAGCCAAGCGCCCTCTTCGACCGGCAAGAAACGGCCGGGCAGCCGGGAAATGACCTTTCTCCTCGCCGGCCTGA
>JBDSZD010000180.1:0-5819 GCA_039925325.1 Sphingomicrobium sp. | reverse complement strand
CCTTCCCGTACAATCGGTCGGCGGCAACCGCGAGGAACATGAAGTTCGTCTCGCCCCCGCCCATCACATATTCGGTCTGCTGCCAGAAGAAGGGCCATTCCTTCAATTCCGGCAAGTCCGGGCGAATCAGCGCGGTCCCAGAAATGACGCCGCCGGGAATGTAGGAGAAGTCGGCACGGTTCGCGCCATAGGCCACGGTCGCCGACTTGGCGCCGACGCCGCTGACAAATGAATTGGTGTTTTCACCGGGATGGACGCCAAGGACAAAATTGAGCGCGTTGAGCCAGCTCTGCGGATCGGTGTGCTGTGGCCACCCCTTCTGGAAGAAATACTGCCGAACGCCGCGCTCCTGGATCTGCCAGCCCGCGCCCCAGATATCCGGCTTGTAAGGCACGCCATAAGGCGAGTCGGTAAGCGCACTCTGCTTCACCGTCGCCTGATAAGCAGCCACCCCCGCGTCGAGCCGCTGCTTGAACTCAGCGTCGGGGATCCGGTCGAGCACGGAGGCCAGCATCCAGGCCGTTCCTTCGACATTCGCAAGGATTTGCTTCTCCATCCCGACAATTTCGCGGGCATAGGACTGGTCGCCCGTCGCGTGCAGCAATTCGGCCAGCGCGAACACTTTGTTCGGTACGTTCTTACCCCGCGCGAGTACCTTGGCTGTGATGTTGCGCGCTGCTGCGAGCGTTTCCGCCGAGAATGCGGGGTTGGTCGACTTGATCGCACGCGCGGCCGCTGCAAGGCCGCCCGCGACGCGAAGCTCAGCGTCGGAATCATCGCTGGTGAACACCCAGCGATCATCGGTGCGCACCGGATTACCGCTGTTGTCCTTGCCTAGGCCTTCGACATTGACGCGCGACCGACCGTCCGTCTGGTTCACCGCGTCGCCGAGCATCACATATTGCCGGTGCGTTGGATCGAGGATGTTGACCACCGGCCGGCCCAAAGCCCGATAGCCGCCCATCAGCGTCAACAGCCCGTGTTCGATCTGCTGGACCGCGTCGTTCTTGCCGTCCGGCGTATGGATTTCGACCAGCTTGCGTTTTTGGTCGATCAAGGTTGCGTCATAATCGAGGCCGAGTTCCTCAACCATTTTCGACAGCAACCAGATCGTGCCGATCTGCGAACGTGTGACGATGTCGAAATCGCCCGCGTCGTGCCATCCGCCCGCGTCCAGTCCGGGTATCCGTTCGCCAGACTTGTACCTGCTGAGCGTGCTCGGGCCCTGAGCGTAGCCGTCAAAGTGATTGTGGTTGATCGGCGCCATGACCGCATCGTCCATATGGTCGAGCCCGTGCCACACCCGGTACTTCTGGTTCACCCGCATGTGGCACATCTGCACCGGTAGGAAGACTTCGAGCGTCGGCTGCCACACATCCCGTGAATACACGTCGCTGCCGATCTTGAACGGATGCGAAATCTTGTCGCCGTAGCTCACGACATACATGCCCGGCTGCCGGACATTGGTGAAATCAAGCGTGCGGTAGCGGTAGCGCAAGAAGTCTCCCCAGCTCTCCGGTGTCGCCTCAAGCACCTTTTCGCGACCGCCTTCGGTCAGTCGGTACAGGGCCGCCGGTTGCACCTGAGTGTCCGACGGATCGAGTTCGAACACCGCCTTCTTCGGCTGGTCCGGAGCGTAGCCGACCTGGCTTACCTGGATCACCGGATCATATTTCCAGCCGGGCTTAACACTGGGTGTGACGACCCATTCGAGCGCGCTGGCGGTGGCGCCGGCAGGGATCGCTCCGCGCGCAATGAACCATCCGTTGTTGTGGTTGAGCCGCCCATCGATCAGTTCGATCGTCCCGGTCCGGCTTTCAACCGTGATACGCTGTAAGTCGCTTTCTGGCGCGATCACCAGCTTTCGTCCCGTACCGAGCGGCACCCCCAACGGCTGCCGGTTGAGCGACGCCATCGGCCCATTCGGCTGCATCGGGACCGAGTCTTCGACATCCGGTCCCGAACTGTGAATTACCGGGCCGTTCGGCTGGCGTGGAAAAATCCCGTTCTGCCCGTCGATGAGATAGCTCTTGCCCCATAGATCGACGGGGAAAAGCTCAAGGTTGAAGCCCACCTTTCCGACCCAAGCGGCGGGTATGGGGCGGTCCACGTCCACAGTGATGCGGAAGCTGTTCCCGACCAGCGGCGTCACGCGAACTTTATAGTCGATCTTAATGTCCGGATAGAACACCGGGTTGAAGCCTTTCCGGTTTTTCGCCGGGTCCGGATATGTAAGGGTCTGGGAAACGGTCTGCGTTGCAGGATCGACCGTTCGTTTCAGTACCAGCGGCACTGGCGACCATTGCCCGGGAGAGGGTTCAAGCCGAAGGTCACCGTTCGCCACGCGCTTGCCGTGCTGGACGATGGTGACACCGGTTTGGTGACCTTCAGGATAATAATCGCTGAAGACCATGACATTGAGCCCGGGCGTTGCGAAATAGCCCTTGTCGTTGAGCCTTAGATTTTGTGCCGTCAGCGGCGCTGCAAGCGCGGCAGAAGCAGCAAGAGCAATCAGCAATCTGCTCTTCACGCAGTCATTGCCCCCGTTTGTGAAGCGTCGTTGCATTGGCAAATGCCGCGGCGATAGCGTCGCGGAGCGGCTTTGCCCGAAAATTCGCATCATAAGGCGTCCCGCGTTTGATCGACTTGTCGTGGCGCGGGTCGAAGCCGGTCAGCCAGCTGTACCGATCGACCATCCCCCAGGCGAGCACGTCGCCCAGCTGAGGATAGCTGAGCATGATGTCGAGATAAGCGCGGGCGAAATCCGCAACCATGCGGTCGCGAACCAGAATGTCGTCCGGGGCTTCCTTGTCGTTCACGTCGAACTCGGTGATTTCGAGCGCATAGCCCATGGCCACAACTTGATCGAGGAATGCACGCCACGGGCCAGTCGATTCGCGCACGATGTCCGCCACCGGCGCTTTCTTGAGCAGGCGAATGTGCGATTGGATGCCGAGCGCGTGAACCGGCGTACCCCGCTTGCGGAAGCCTTCGAGCAGCTTGAGCACGCCGCGAATATGGGTCTCATCCTCGCCCCCGCGCTCCCAGCTCATATAATCGTTGTAGACCAATTGGGCGTGAGGGGCCTCGGCCCTGGCTGTGTGGAACATGAGATCGAGCAAGGCTTCGCCGCCCATGGCGCGAGTCATGACGGTATCGCGGATTTCCCCGGTTGCCGGTTCGATCGCCTCGTTGACCACATCGTATGAGTAGATCTTGGTGCCGTAGCGCCGCGTGACCGTACGCACATGGTCGGTCAAAAGCTTGGCCGCGGCGGTCGCAGGATGGCTGCCAAAATCATAAGCCGCCAGCCAGTTCGGATACCATTTCTGCGGATACCAGAAGAGCGTGTGCCCGCGAACAGGCATTCCCTTTGCGGTCGCGAAAGCAACGATTGCATCGAACCGGGTGAAGTCGAAACCGGGGGTTCGCCGGGTCGATTGCCACTTTAGCTCGTTTTCCGGCACGACCACACCGCATTCGCGTTCGAGGATCGCAGCATATTCCGGATTTGCGAAACTGCCGCGATCCGCGCCCGGATCGCCCCAGGCAACCGCCGACCCAAATCGACGCCCACTCCGGCGCGCCAACGCATCGAGCGATGTCGCCGTCTGAACCAGTCGCCCCGGCCGTTTCCCAGTGCAAGCCGTAACGGCCAAGGCGCCACCGAGCACGAGGCTCTCTCGCCTGTTGACGTTCATTTTCTCTCCCTTGGTAGCGCTACCAGTGCTAGGAGCGTCCCACGCTTTGTCAACGCATCTGCGAAGGACGGGATCGAAAATGCTGCGGCTGTTGCTGATTGCACAAATTGTCTGCGCATTGAGTGTCGCGTCAACGACTCCCGCGTGGGCCGAAGACGGTTACGACCTGTGGCTTCGCTACCGTCCGGTCGCGGGTCCATTGCTGCAGCAATATCGCAGCAAGACAACGTCGGTGGTGCAGCAATCGGCGAACCCGACTTTGGGAGTTGCGGCCACTGAGCTGCGACGGGGCATTGCAGGGATGCTTGGCCGCCCACCAGCCGCGAGCATGCGCGATGGCGGCATCCTGATCGGCACGCCGCGAAGCTCTCCGCGAATTGCCCGGCTGAACCTGCCCCTTTCCGGAGTCGGCCGCGAGGGCTTTTTGATCCGCAGCGCGCGGGTTGACGGGCATCCGGTTACCGTGGTCGCAGCCAATAGCGATATCGGCGTCCTCTACGGCAGCTTCGCCCTGTTGCGGCGCATCCAGACCGCCAAGCCACTCACTTCGGTCAGCACTTCCGATGCACCGCGCCTCAGCCTGCGCATGCTCAACCACTGGGACAATCTCGATCGCACGGTCGAGCGCGGATACGCGGGTTCGTCGCTGTGGAACTGGGACACGTTGCCCCGCATTGAGCAGCGGTACATTGATTACGCGCGAGCTAATGCGTCGATCGGCATCAACGCAACCGTGCTCACGAACGTCAATGCCAATGCGCAAGTGTTGACCGCACCCTATCTACGCAAGGTCGCCGCACTGGCCGACGCATTCCGCCCCTACGGCATCCGGGTCTATCTGACTGCGCGCTTCTCCGCCCCGGTCGAACTCGGTGGGCTGAAAACGGCCGACCCTGAAGATCCGGCGGTGCGCGCCTGGTGGAAGGCGAAGACGGACGAGATCTACCGGTCGATCCCCGACTTCGGCGGCTTCCTCGTCAAGGCCAATTCGGAGGGGCAGCCCGGTCCCCAGGCCTATAAACGGACCCATGCAGATGGGGCCAACATGATGGCCGATGCGCTAGCGCCCCATGGCGGCGTCGTGCTGTGGCGTGCCTTCGTCTATTCGCTTGGCCGCGACCAGGACCGCATCCGCGCCGCTTATGACGAGTTTGTACCGCTGGACGGCAAGTTCCGCCGCAATGTCATTGTCCAAGTCAAGAACGGCCCGCTCGATTTTCAGCCCCGCGAACCGGTCAGCCCCATATTCGGCACAATGCGCAGCACCCGCGTTGCGTTGGAAGCGCAGATCACCAAGGAATATCTCGGCTTCTCTACTCACCTGGCATATCTCGGAACCATGTGGTCGGATGCGCTTGGCAGCCGAACCGCGCGGCCGAAGCAAGCCTCCCAAGTCGCCGACACTATCTCCACGATCGCCGGCGTTGCCAACACCGGCACCGACCGCAACTGGAGCGGCTCCGACTTCGATCAAGCCAATTGGTATGCTTTCGGTCGCCTCGCCTGGAACCCTCATGCCGATCCGTCGGTGATCGCACAGGAATGGATTCGGATGACGTGGGGCAACGACCCGCGCCTGGTGCGCCCGGTCGTCGCGATGATGATGCGATCGCGCGAGGCGGTCGTCGACTATATGACGCCGCTCGGCCTTTCCCACCTGATGGGAACCAGTCATCATCACGGCCCGGCACCGTGGATTTCCGATCTCTCCACGCCCAGCTGGAACTCGGCGTACTTCCACCGAGCAGACGCCAACGGCATTGGCTTCGACCGCACCGCGAGTGGCAGCAATGCCGCGGCGCAATATGCCCCCGAGGTCGCGCGCGGCTTCGCCAACCTCGCGCAGGTGCCGGACGAATATCTCCTGTGGTTTCACCATGTTCCCTGGACCCATCGGATGCGGTCCGGGCGGCCTCTTTGGACGGAGATGGTCGAACATTACGACCGGGGGGTCGCCGAAGTGCGCGCAATGAACGCGCAATGGGCCGGGTTGCGGCCTTATGTCGATGCACATCGCCACGCCGCGGTGGCGGCCAAATTATCGAAGCAATTGGACGAGGCTGTTTGGTGGCGCGACGCTTCGATTGCTTATTGGCAAAGCATCAACAAGCTGCCGCT
>JBDSZD010000179.1:0-2833 GCA_039925325.1 Sphingomicrobium sp. | reverse complement strand
GGGTGCCCGACCGGAATATGCAGTCCGTCCGAATAATTATCCGCGATGGTTTTCCAGTTGAGCGTCCGCGTCCGCAGCGTCAACCTGCCGATCGCGCGCAGATCCTCGAACCGATAGGGCGCAACTTCCGCTTCATACGGCCGCAACATCTCCGCCACCGACGGGGCGCCAGGTTCGAGAGTCACGAACAGAAACCCCCGCCAGTGCTCGACTGCGACCGGGATCAGGCCCATCTCCTGCAGGTCCAGACCGGGATATTCCGAACGATGCGGCACGCCGATCAGGCGACCGTCGCGACCGTAGCTCCACGCGTGATAGGGGCAGGTCAGCACCCTGGCACAGCCGCCATTGCCATCGACCAGCCGTGAACCACGATGGCGGCATAGGTTGAGGAAAGCGCGCGCCGCGCCGTCGTCGCCGCGGATGACAATCACGCTCTCGCCGAGATATTCCAGGCTCCGCCACGCGCCGGGCTGAGCGATTTCGCTTTCGTGGCACACGACCTGGGGTGCCGCCCGCAGGAAGGCGCGCTGTTCGGCCGCGAAAAACTCGGGATCGGAATAGAGCCAGCCGGGCAGGCTCATGCCGTCAAGCGGGTCGTCCTCGGGAATGCTTTCGCGCGATTGCGTCGCCATGGTCCGATGCTTGGCATAGGAACGGTTCGCGCAGCAACGGATACAGCAACCGCTCTATTCGATCTCGATCAGCGCAACCCCCTGCCGGGGAACGGCGAAGTCGATCGTCGCAGTGCCGCGACGGACGTCAATCGCGCGACTCTCCGGCGTCATCGCGGCAGCGGCGGCGACTTGCGCATATTGTTTGGCGTCGAGCGATGGCGGCGCACCGATCGCCTTCCACGCAGCGAAGCTGTTGCCGTGCGTACCGTCGATCCGCCATTCGGTGAGCTTGCGAGCGCGAGCGCGGCCAAGCCCAGTGATTTGCAGCCGGATCGCGGCTTGTGGCCCTAGGACGTCATCGTCGTGATAATTCCAGACAATCAAGGCGACCTTGCCGGATGCCGTGCGCGTTGCGAGCACACCCACATCGGGAGCATTGCGGACTCCGTCGTTCAACAGCGTATCGAGCGGTTGCTGCCCGCTGCTCGTCGCCGCGATCCGCTCCGGCCCAAGCCGCGCGTACATCCTGAACACGTTGAGCACCGGCAGATCGATGCCGTTGGATGCCAATTGCCGATAACCAGCGAAATAGGGCTGGTCCTCGAACGTGAACGCCCAGGTCAGCACACCTTCCAAATTGACCTTGTGGCGCTCGGCAAGCTCCCAGATGCGCGGGAAGCTGGCGGCGGTATAGCTCGAATACATGGTGCCGTTGCGATAGGCGTTCTGCGCGCCGGGGCACGCAGCGCAGCCCTCCGGATCGCTTTCGCCGATCACGATCGGCTTGGCCGCCAACGCCTTGGCCGCCGCAATTTTCTCAAAGCCCGCATCGACCGTCTTCAGATGAGCCGAAATCCCCATGCGGACATGGCCATCGACGAACCTGGGCGATCCCTTGGCGTGGAAGGCCAGAAAGTCGGTCGGTGTTCCGGTCTGGCCGGTTGCGTGGTTCTTGCCGCTCGCCACATGCGCCAGGAACTTGTCCATGAATTCGCCGCCGGAACCGGCAACGTCAGGGCCCCCGACCCGCGCGGTTGGAAGCGCTCTCCGCACCGCGTCGATCGCATAATCGTGGAGCTTGTTGAACTCCTCTTGGCTGCTACTCCAATACGTCGGCAAGTTCGGCTCATTCCAGACCTGGAAATACCAGCGCTCGACCTCCTCGCGGCCGTAACGCTCGACGTTGTGCCGGGTCCATTGATAAACCAGCTCCGCCCACTTGGCATAATCTTTCGGCGGCGCATTCCAGCGCCCCTCGATCAGATTGTAAGCGAAGCCGGGCCGCCAATGGTGCTGATATTGTTGATCGGCGGGCGCGCTCGACAGCGCTTCGGGCATGAACCCGATTTGCAGATAGGGCCGGATACCGCGCGCGCGATAGGTGTCGATGATACGGTCGACGATCGTCCAGTCGTAGATCGGCCTTCCGTGCTTGTCCTCGGTGTAAGCGTTACTGCTGCCCCACTTGAACGACGGCGTTCCGTCGCCCGAACTGAGCAGGTTGTGCGCGCGGAAATAAACCGTGCCGGGGCGAAGCTTGCCGAGTTCCGTCAGCAGCTTGCGGCCGTCTTTCATCGTCGCATAATTGGGCTCGTCAGCGCCGAAGAACCGCCATACAGGCTTGAGCTCCCCCGTGACCTTCGACGCATCGACCGAGATGGCAATTGGTATCGTCGGCGTGACGCCCTGCGCCACAGCTTGGCCCGATGCCGCGGCTAAGGCGCCGACCACGATCCACGTCCACTGCCTCGCTGTCATCATCCTCACCCTCCGTTTCCCGCATCATGGCATACCCGTCAGGAATTGGAACGCGGTCAAGCGCGCCTTGCCTTTTCGGGGCGCTCGCGGCATAGGGCCGGTGCTGGCGCGGCGAGTCCTCTCGTTGCGCCGTAATTTTTGAACGACAGCCGGAGGGGCGTCCGCATTGGGCGGCGTCAGCAATCGGCCAACAGATGAGAATTGCATGCCGCTTTACGAGCATGTTTTCCTCGCACGTCAGGATCTGGCTCAGGCCCAGGTCGACGCGCTGGCGGAAAACGCGACCAAGATCCTGACCGACAATGGCGGGAAAGTGGTCAAGACCGAGACCTGGGGCCTGCGCGGCCTCGCTTACCGCATCGCCAAGAACCGCAAGGCGCATTACGTCGCTCTCGACGTCGACGCTCCGGCTCCCGCGATTGCGGAACTCGAGCGTCAGACCAATATCAACGAAGACG
>JBDSZD010000178.1:0-5680 GCA_039925325.1 Sphingomicrobium sp. | reverse complement strand
ACAAGCGGCTGGCCGCGCTCCCCACTGTTCGCCCCAGAAATTTTGAGAACGGGCGCTCGACATAAACCGTCGGGAAGTCGGTCATATATGCGGCCACCAGCGCGGTGTCCGGAAAGCGCTTGCGGTGAGCGATCGCAGCCCAGGGCAGATTATAGGCGTCCTGACTTTCGATCAGATCGGGCTGGAACCGCTCAAGCGCCTTGCGGACCGCGCCGTTACGAAGGAGCAAGCGATAGTGCGGACTGGAAGGCACCCGCGGCGACCGGATCGTGACAATTGTCGCACGGTCTCCCTCCTCAATGATCTCGTCACGTGCACCGGGAATGATCAGCAAATGCCGGTGCGGAGTGGCCTCAAGGATGTGCCGACGCTTGTGCAGCAGATAGGTCCGCACGCCGCCGCCCACGTCCGACCAGCTTTGGGTCAGATCGCAGAACAAGCGGGGCGCCGCCAGCGGACTGGCGAGATCGGGGTCGTCGCGGCTCATCAGCATATGCAACCCGAATGCAGAGGCAACGTGACATCCGCCATGGATCGCCGTCCCTGTCGGGAAACTTTACGCATTGCTGTTTCGCTGCTCGCTTCTGCGGGTAGAAATTGGCTGAAAACCAGCACTTTCACGAATTGGCACGCGCGTTGCAATATAGATCGTGTCCACTTGGTTCCACGCCAACGAAAGGGGCGGTTGAGGCGGTTTCTGGTCCCCCTCGCCGCCCCTTCCTCGTTTCTGGAGCCCCAAATCTCAGAAATGACGATCAGGCGTCTGCCGCGACGAGTTGCTGAAGCTCTCCGCTCTCATACATTTCCATCATGATGTCGGACCCGCCGACAAACTCGCCCTTCACATATAGCTGAGGAACTGTCGGCCAATCGCTATATTGCTTGATGCCGTTGCGGATATCCTGATCCTGCAGGACATCGACCGTTTCGTAGGTCACGCCAAGATGGTCGAGGATTGCAATCGCGCGGCTGGAAAAACCGCATTGCGGAAACAGCGCTGTGCCCTTCATGAACAGCACTACCTCATTCTTCTTGACCAGCTCGTCGATCCGGGCCTGCGCTTCACTCACTGTCATTCTCCTTGTGGCGCCACAGTCGTCAACTGCAGTGCATGCAATTCTCCGCCCATGCGCCCGCCCAGCGCGGCATAGACCCTCTGATGCTGACGCACCCGGCTCATTCCGGCGAAGCTCGGCGCGACGACGCGCGCCGAATAATGATCTCCGTCGCCGGCAAGGTCGGTGATCGTTACGTCGGCATCCGGAATCGCGTCCCGGATCAAGCGCTCGATCTCGCTTGCGGCCATAGCCATGAACTTAGCCTTGCGCTTCCATAAGCTGCCGGCGCGCCTCGACCATCTTGTGCTCAAGTGCTTGGCGGATCGCAGCGTCATCAATGTCGATGCCCGCGCCAGTCAAATCACCAAGCACTTTGCGGATCACGTCCTCGTCGCCAGCTTCTTCGAAGTCCGCGCGGATAACGTCCTTCGCATAAGCGTCCGTCTCGGCCGGCGACAACGCCATCTTCGAAGCCGCCCATTCCCCGAGTAGCCGGTTGCGGCGCGCAATCACCCGAAACTTCATGTCCTCGTCATGCGAGAATTTTGCTTCGAATGCGCGGTCCCGATCATCGAAAGTGGTCATGCATTTTCCCCGAATATTTGTCGCGGGCGATAGGCCCAGCCGGCCCTCAGGTCCAGCGTCAGCTGCAATTGTCACCATAGTCGCAGATCGACTTCGTCTGCTCAGGACGGCAGGACCAGATCTGCGACCCGCTCCGCCAATGCCTTTACCGCAGCGCAATCGTCCGGGAGGTCGGCGGTCGCGATCGGAGGTCGGCCGGTAAGGTTGCAGGCATATTCGATTTTCCCCAGCGACGGGCAGGCGATGCCAACGCTGACGTTTGAACCGCGCACTTCCTGCGCCAGCGCTTCGCTCAAGCGAGCGAATGCTTCGCGCGAGCTCGCATAGGGAAACATGCGCGACCGGATTGCCGTCTCGCCAGGTGGGACATTCAGGATCCATTTTCGGGCGTCGCCCGAACGCAGCGCCGGCATGAGGGCGCGGGATACGCGGTGCATTCCAAGCGTCCGCTCGTAACCGCCCCCGGCTGCGTTGATGAGTACGTCGATCTCAGCGTTTTGCGCCAACAATTCCGCCGCGAACAGCTGGATGCTGCTACTCGATACGACGTCGCAGAACATGCCAATCGCACCCAGGCTGGCGCTGAGCCGACTCAAAGCGGGCCCGTCGTTGTCGGATAAGACCAGCGTCGCGCCCCGCTGGCGAAGTGCCTCGGCACAGGCACGTCCGACCTCGTCACACGCACCGGTGATCACGATTCGCGGGTAGTTGGAATACGGCATCGACTTTCCTCGCCCGCCGTGCTCGACGGCTCGGGATTTTGCTTGAAATGATGGGTGAAGCTTCTAAAGCTACATTTGTTGCGTTAGTGGAGGAACGGCGTGGAGTCAATTGGCAGTGGCAACCCCGTCCAACGACGACCTGGCGGTCGAACGGCGAAAACTACTGCCCGCGTCAATGCCGCGGTCATCGCACTGCTCGCCGAAGAGGGGCTCGAATCCTGCACTATGCCGAACGTCGCCGTGAGAGCGGGCGTCGAGCGGTCAACGCTCTATCGTCGCTACCCCGATCGCTGGGCGATGATCATCGATGCAATCGCGGAGAAGGCTGAGGAGCTCGTCACCTCATCGAACCAAGGCGGCTTCGTGCTTGATCTTGCGACGGTTCTGCGCAAGCTCGCGGCGTTGCTCGAAACTCCCATTGGGCCGGCGCTGATGATGGTGGCCGCCGCTATAAGGGCCAGTGGCAGTCCGGATTATGCGCAACGATTCTGGGGCGCTCGCGTCCAGCAACTCCAGCCGATGTTCGATGCCGCCGTCGACCGCGGGGAGATCCGCAGCGATGTCGATGTCGAGGAAGCGTTCGCGCTAGCCGCCGGCCCAATCTATTTCCGCACTTTCATCTCGCGCAAGCCTGTCGATGCGGCATTTATCGCGACGATCGTCGCGTCCGTCCAAAAGCGGTATTCCGCTGGCCGGGGCCCCGAAAACGATGAATTCCCTGCCTAGGTAAGTGCCCTCGCCCAGCCCGGCGGGTTCACTTAGCCGCCTCGGGGAATGTGGGAAGCTTCCCGATGTCGGCCGGCTCGTGCTGGATGATGACCTTCGCCCCGGTCTGCTTCGCCAGCGCTTCGAACGTGTCCATCGACGCCAGCGTCTGCGCTCGATCCGTATTGAACGGGGGGACGCCGCGCTTCTCGCGCGCTTCCTCGGCATGATAGAGGTCGCCGCTCAGCAGGACCGGCCCGGAAGCGAGGTTGACCAGCAGCGCCAAATGATCCGGCGTGTGACCCGGCAGATGGAGCGCCAGCACCTTGCCGTCCCCGAACAAGTCCGACCGACCGCCGACGACCAAAGTGACGGCGGCGGGCTGAGTCTTGCGCCACGGGCCGAAAGGATCGTCCTTGCCCGCGCTTTGGTCATAGTCTGCCTTCCCGATCACCAGCCGAGCCTGCGGGAATTGCGCGGCCTGCCCGCTATGATCGAAATGCATATGACTGATGCCGACGATGTCGATGTCCTCGGGCTTGAGGCCGAGCACCGCGAGCTGATCGGGGATCGTCTTGTCGAGCGAGGTGGTGAAATCCCCCTCGGTTTTCGTCTTGCCCTTGAGCGTCGCCGGGAGCCCGGTATCCCACAACAATTGCTGGCCCTTGTGCGTGATCAGGTAGCAGCTGTCCGTCAGCGTCTTCGGGCCCGGGGCATAGATCTGCCTGTCGGAGAAGGTCTTGCTGAAGTTCCCAACCTTGATCGTTCCACAGTCGAGCCGGACAATGCTGGTTTCCTCGACCGCAGCGGCGCCGTTCGCGATCGCCACTGCATCCGAGCCGTTGTCGGGCGCATCCTCGCCTGCACATCCCGTCAGGCCAATCGTTGCAACCAGCAGCGCAAACTCTTTCAGCATTTCGATCTCCTGTTCCGAATGACGTCTACTCGCGCGCTTCCTGATCCGCCACCACTTGCTCCGCCGTCATCCCGTCGAAGGTCAGCCGCGCAAGCGCTTGCGGATCGCGGTTGGCGTGTCGACGTCCACTGATCGAGCGGATCGCCCGGTCGAAGATCAGTCGGTCCGCGTCGGGAATGTCGCGGCGGGCCGCCTGGGCGCTCTTCTCGAATGCTTGCTGTGAGGAACCGTCGATCAGCACCGGTTCGGAGGAGCCGCACGCGCCAATCACAATCATGCCAACAAATCCGCTCATCCTGAGGAAGGACTGAGCGAGCCCAGCGAGACGAAGGCCTGTCTCGAAGGATCCTTCGAGACGCCGGTTCGACAGGCTCACCGGCTCCTCAGGATGAGCGGGCGAGATCATTCGACATACTTGGCCGTCGTCTTCGCCCGCACGTCTTCGGCGCTGACCCCCGGCGCCACTTCGACGAGCTTGAACGCACTCAGATGATCCGGCCGCTGGAACACCGCGAGATCGGTGATGATCATGTCGATGACGTTCTTGCCGGTCAGCGGAAGCGTGCATTCCGGGATGAACTTGGGTGCGCCGCTTTTCGACACATGCTCCATCACCACGATGATTTTCTTGACGCCCGCGACCAAATCCATCGCGCCGCCCATGCCCTTGATCATCTTGCCGGGGATCATCCAGTTGGCGATGTCGCCATTCTCCGCGACTTCCATCGCGCCGAGCACGGTCAAATCGATGTGCCCGCCACGGATCATCGCAAAACTGTCGGCCGAGCTGAAGTAGGAGGTTGAAGCGAGCTCGCTGATCGTCTGCTTGCCCGCGTTGATCAGGTCCGGGTCTTCCTCCCCTTCATAGGGGAAAGGCCCGATGCCGAGCATCCCGTTCTCGCTCTGCAGCGTGACCGTCAGCCCGTCGGGGATATGATTGGCCACAAGCGTCGGAATACCGATCCCGAGGTTGACGTAATAGCCATCCTCAAGCTCCCGCGCCGCACGCGCCGCCATGTCGTCGCGGGTCCAGCCTTTGGCGATATGATCATGGGTCGTCATGATTATGCGGCCTCCCGCTGCCGCACAGTCCGGAATTCGATCTTCTTGTCGTAGGGCGCGCCGCTGATCAGCCGCTTCACATAGATGCTCGGCAGGTGGATCGCATCGGGGTCGAGCGAACCCACCGGCACGATCTCCTCAACCTCGGCGACGCAGATCTTGCCGCAGGTCGCGGCCGGCTGGTTGAAGTTGCGCGCGGTCTTGCGGAACATGAGGTTGCCCGCCGCATCGGCTTTCCAGCCCTTGATGATGCTAAGGTCGACGCGGATGCCGCGTTCGAGGATAAATTCCTCGCCGTCGAAGCTCTTCACGTCCTTGCCCTTGGCGACTTCCGTGCCCACGCCGGTCTTAGTGAAGAATCCCGGAATGCCCGCGCCGCCCGCGCGCATCCGCTCCGCCAGCGTGCCCTGCGGGGAGAACTCCACCTCCAGCTCGCCCGCCAGATATTGCCGCTCGAACTCCTTATTCTCGCCGACGTAGGAAGAGATCATCTTCTTCACCTGGCGGGTCCGCAGCAGCTTGCCGAGCCCCTCATTGTCGATCCCGGCATTGTTCGACGCGATCGTCAGGTCCTTGACCCCCGACGCCACGATCGCATCGATCAGCCGCTCGGGGATGCCGCACAGTCCGAA
>JBDSZD010000177.1:0-6132 GCA_039925325.1 Sphingomicrobium sp. | reverse complement strand
CCGCAGCCAACAGAGTCTCCGCTGCTCCCAAATCCACCGAAACCAACCTGCTGACCCCCTGCTCGATCATCGTCACACCGTACAGACGGTGCATCCGGCTCATGGTCACCGCATTGTGCGTGACGATGAGATAGCGCGTGTCGGTTTCCTGGGTCATGCGCTGGAGAAGGTCGCAAAAACGTTCGACATTGGCGTCATCGAGCGGCGCATCGACCTCGTCGAGCACGCAGATCGGCGCCGGGTTGGTCAGGAACAGAGCGAAGATCAAAGCGATTGCCGTGAGCGCCTGCTCGCCGCCCGACAGCAGGGTCAAAGTCGACAGGCGCTTGCCCGGCGGCTGCGCCATGATCTCGAGGCCCGCCTCCAGCGGATCGTCGCTTTCGACCAGTTCGAGATGCGCCTGCCCGCCTTCGAACAGAGTGGTGAACAGGCGGCGGAAATGGCCGTCGACCTTCTCATATGCGTCAAGCAGCCGCACCCGGCCTTCGCGATTCAGGCTTCCGATCGATCCGCGCAGGCGATGGATCGCCTGGGTCAGTTCTTCCGCTTCGGCAGCGCCCTTGCCGCGCGTGCCCTCGATTTCGGCCAGCTCCCGCTCAGCGACCAGATTGACCGGGCCGATTCGCTCGCGATCGGCGGTAAGCCGTTCGAGGGCCGCGGATTCCGCCTCGGAACCGCGCGTTTGCGCCGCATCGAAGCCAAGAAATTGCGGGAGCCGCTGCGGCACGCATTCGAACTTTTCGACGCAGATCCGGGCATATTCCGCACCTCGGGATTTTTGCGCCTCCGCGCGCGCTTCGGCCCCTGCGCGTCGCTCACGCGCTGCCGCGAAACGCTCGTTTGCACCGGCGACCGCCGCCACGGAAGTCGCAACCGCTTGTTCGGCTGCCTGCTCGGCCGCAGCCGCTGCGGAGACCTTCGCCTGACTGTCGCAACTGGCTTTCTCCAGCATGCCAATCTCTTCGCTCAGACTGTCGGGCTCCGCCTCCAGCTGCTTGCGTTCCCCGGCATGATCGGTGCGGCGACGGGCGGCCTGCGCAAGTCGGGATTCCGCATCGGTCATCCGCCGTCGCCACTCCGCCTGCTCCCGCTGGGCCTGTACGCACCGTTCACGGTCGGTCGCGGCCTCGCGTGAACGGGTCGCGGAAGCAGCCCGTCTGTCCGCGACGAGCGCAGCCGCGGCCGCAGCCAACCCACGTTGCCGGACGACATCTTGCTCCAGCCCGTCGGGATCGGGGAGCGCGGCCAACGCCGATTGAGTCGCCCCAAGCGCGTCTCCGGCCGCCGCAAGCACCGGCGCAAGGTCGCTCTGCCTTTGATCGAGGCCGCTGCGTTGCGCATCCAGACGCTCAAGTGCCGCCGACGCGCTATCCATCGCACGCGTGGCTTCGCGCCCGGCCTGCTCGGACGCGGCCGCATCGCTTCGCGCTTGCTCGGCCGCCGTGCGGGCCGCCTCGACTTGTCCAAGGGCCCGGCTCCGGGCGACGTCATTGTCGTGCACCTCGGCCGTCAGATCGGGAAGTTGGCCTGCGAGCACGGCCAGGCGATTGGCGCGGAGTAGCCGTTCCGCGGTGACGGCGCCGACGTCGGTCGCGACGAACCCATCCCAGCGGCGCAATTTCCCGTCGCGCGTCACCAGCCGCTGGCCGACCGCCAATGTCTCCCCTTGGTCCGCCGCCACGACCGCAACCTGCCGCAAGCGCCGCTGCAGTTCCGCCGGTGCGCGGACATGGTTCGCGAGCGACGCCAGCCCCGCCGGAAATGACGGATCGTCCGCCGCAGCGGGACTGCCTTCCCACCGGCGCGGGGAATCTCCACCGATGGCCGCGTCCGCATCATCGCCGAGCGCCGCAGCCAGCGCCCGCTCATAGCCCGAGTCCGCCGACAGGCTGACGATCGCGGCTCCGCCGCCTTGGTCCAGTGCGCGGGCGAGCGCGTCATGCTCGGATTGCACCGCAGCCAGCACGGCCTTGGCTGTGGCAAGCGCACTTTCCGCCTGGTCGCGCGCAATTGCGGCCTCGGCGCGCGCCTCTTCCGCACTCCCCTGTAAAGTCTCTGCTTGCTCGAACCGGGTCCTGGCTGCCGCCGCCGCCGCTTCGGCCTCTTCGAAAGCGCTCCGGTGATCCGCGCCATCGCCAAGAGCCGCCCGCTGCTGCTGCAGCCGGACCTGCTCTTGCTCGCTTCGAGTCAGCTGTGCGCGCGCGGCCTCGATCGCTGCCTCGCCGACGCGCCGTTCCGCCCGCATCGCGGCCTGACGGGCGAGCAGTTCGGCAAGCTCCGCCTCGGCTTCGCGCGAGGTCGCTTCCACCACACTCAGCTCGCTCGCGAGCCGGACGGCCACGTCTTCGGTAGTCTCGAGCCTTGCCGAAATTTCTTCCTGCTCGCGGTCAAGCCGGTCCGCTGCGGCATTGGCGTCGCGCTTCAGCGATTCCTCGCGCTCGATATCCGCTGCCAGCGACATCTCAAGGCGCGCAAGTTCCGCAAGCCTGCGCACCACCGTGTCCCGCCGCGCGCGCGCCGTGGCGAGCTGATGCGCAAGCCCATGTCCGGCCTCGCGCGCGTCGGTCAGTTCGACCCGACACTTGGCGAGTTCGCGGCCGGCCAGTTCCTGCGCAATCAGCGCTTCGTCCATATTGCGCTGAATTTCCGCGACCTCGCGACCCGCCGCTTCGGCTTCCTGCTGCGCGGCGACCGCCGCGCGATCCGCTTCTGCCCAGCGCACATGAACCAACTTGCCTTCCACCAGCCGGAGTTGCTCGCTGATCTGGCGATAGCGTTCGGCCGCGCGCGCCTGACGTCGTAACGCCGCGGCTCGGACATCCTGCTCAGCCATGATCTCGGCAAGCCGCACAAGATTGGCTTCAGTCGCACGCAGCTTTTGCTCGGCATCCTTGCGCCGCGCGTGCAGCCCCGCAATGCCGGCCGCTTCCTCCAACATCTGCCGCCGCTCGGTTGGCTTGGCGGCGATCACCGCTCCGATCCGCCCCTGGCTGACCAATGCGGGCGAGTGCGCGCCCGTGGCGGCATCGGCGAACAGCAAGGCAATGTCCTTGGCGCGAACGTCGCGTCCGTCGAGCCGGTAGGCCGAGCCCGACCCGCGCTCGATCCGCCGGGTCACTTCGCTTTCCCGCGATCCATCGGCCGCGTCGCTGCGCTCCAGCAGGATCGACACTTCCGAAAAGTCACGCGGCGCGCGCGTGGCGGTGCCGGCGAAGATCACATCTTCCATCCCGCCGCCACGCAGCGACTTCGGGCTGCCTTCGCCCATGGCCCAGCGAATTGCTTCGAGCAGGTTGGATTTGCCGCAGCCGTTAGGCCCGACGATCCCGGTCAGCCCGCGTTCAATGCGCAATTCGGAAGGCTCGACGAAACTCTTGAAACCAGTGAGTTTCAGCCGCTTAATCTGCATGTGAGCCCCCCGGCCTTCATGCTATCTTCCGGCGGCTTTCAGCAGCGGCTGGAGGCTCTCCCAGTCCCGCGCGTCCGCAGCCTTGCCGTTGACGTAGAATGTCGGAGTCGCAGTCACCCCGCGCGCAGTGGCCGCTTCCGCCATCGTCCCCACCCGTTTGAGCGCCGCCGGGTCGGCCAGGCACCGCCGCGCAGCCGCGGGAGTGACGCCGTGCTTCGCGGCAATCGGCAAAATGCCCGCTGCCTGCGCGACGCGCGCGAGCCGTGCGCCGGTCGGCAGGCTTTCAAGCTCGCGATTCTGGGCCTCGCTGAGTGCCGTGACCCGGCCGAGCCACGTCGGCTGCGCGGCGTAGAGACCGTCAACGATCGGGAAGAAGGTCCGCGCGCCGCCGCAACGGGCCACCAATGTCACCGCTATATCGACCCCATTGAGGACGAAATTCCGGAATTCGTAGCTGACCTTACCGGTGCGGACATGTTGCGCGACCAGGGGAGTGACGCCCGTTAGCGCGAACGCCCGACAATGCGGGCAGGTCAACGACGCATATTCGACCAGCTTCACGCGCGCTTTCGGGTTGCCCATGCGAAACCCGCCTTCGGGGGTCGCCACCACCAACCGGCTCCAGTTTGTGGCCACCGCGCGCTTTTGCGGCGCTGCCAAAGCCGGGTTGGCCAGTGGCACGGCCGCGGCAATGGCCGCCGCGACTATTCCCATCACTATTTTCACTGCAGCGCCTTCTTGATCTCCGGCTCAAGGTTTTTCCACGTCCCGGGGATATCCAGCATTTCACCGTTGAGAATGAACGACGGGGTTCCTTTAAAGTTCGGATATTGCGTCTGCACGTCGCTAGTTTGCTGAACCAGCTGATCGACTCTTGCCTGATCCTTCAGACACTGATCACTCTTCGCGCGCGGAACCCCTCGCATGGCTGCCCAGTCTTGCACCCCTGTCAGCTGCGCCAGCAGGGCGAACTGCTGAGCAGGTTGCAAGCTTTGAATCTGGTTCAACTGCTCTGGGGGTGCCGACTGCAGCTTGCCAAGCCACACCGGCTGGTCCTTGTACACGGCGCGCATCAGGGGGAAGAAAGTGCTTGCCCCATTGCAACCAACGATCAGGTTAACCGGCACATCGAGTCCGCTCAGCAGATAGGGGCGAAACTCCCAGCTGACCTGGCCGGACTTGACATATTTCTCGACAAGCGGGGCCGCGCCTGTCTCGTCGAATTCCCGGCAGTGGGAGCAGGTCAGCGCGCCGATCTCGACAAGCTTCGCCTTGGCGTCCGGGTTCCCCATCAAGAAGCCACCGGCGCTGGTCTGGGTTGCCACGGTGCTCCAATCGCCGTTGGCGGGCGGCTTTACGGGAGTGAGCGGAACGCTCTCGGGTGCATTGCTGCTCGCTTTCTTTTCCGAATTGCAGGCTGACAAAGGAAGCATCGCGGCAGCGGCCATGAGGAAAATAGACTTCTTCAATTCATTCACTCCGGATGGTGGGAATCACTGCGGCGTCGGCGGCCTCGATCGCTGGGAGGCCGCTGCTTGTGGACAGCTTTCCGGCAAGCGATTCGAGACAGGCGCGAAGTTCCGGGTCGGCGATCTGGCGAAGGCCCTCACCAAGCTCTTTCGGCACGGGTCGCGTTTCCGGACGCTTGAGCGGAGCCGGCCGTGCGGGCAGCCTGCCCTGGCGGAACACGATGCGATTGACGGCCTCATAGCCGAAAAAGCGATTAACCCGCTCCATCACCATCGGCGCGATATGCTGGAGCAAAGGCGCATGCGCTCCGTCGACCAGCAAGGTCAGAACGCCGCCCGACTTGCGGCCGGCCGGAAAGCGGATCGATTCGGGGCAGGAGGCCTTGGCGTATTTCTCGCCCACAATCTCTTTCCAGCGGCTGACGACGGCGCTTTGAACGAAACCGAAGCGGCGAAAAGCAGCGTCGCCAACCTGGCCGACGATTTCGCCTGCCGAGCGCGCGCGTCCGCCACGCGACGGATTGGGCGCAGAATCATTGGGGGCTCTTTGCTTCGCCATGCTGCAATGTCATGCCATAGGCTGATGATCCGCGCCAATGCCACAATTCGCCTGATGGCGCATTATGCCGAGAATGCCCGCACCCTCCCGTGGCGTGAGCGCAGTGGGGTAGCCGATCCATATCGTGTCTGGCTAAGCGAAGTGATGCTGCAGCAGACAAGCGTTGCGGCGGTTTCTCCCAGATTCGAGCGGTTTGTCGCGCGCTGGCCCACGGTTGAGACGCTTGCCGCCGCTTCCGACGAGGAAATTCTCTCCGAATGGGCCGGCCTTGGCTATTACGCCCGCGCCCGCAACCTGATCGCCTGCGCGCGGCAGGTCGCCGCTCGTGGGAGCTTCCCGAGCACCGAATCGGAGTTACGGCTACTTCCGGGGATCGGCGACTATACCGCCGCCGCCATCGCCGCGATCGCGTTCGGACAGCGCAGTGCGGTGGTGGACACTAATGTGCGCCGGGTCATCGCCCGTCTGCACGGCCTCGCTTCACCAACGCCACCGCAAGTCCGCAAACTGACGCTCGCGATGATTCCCCGCCATGCGCCCGGGGACTTCGCGCAGGCGATGATGGACCTCGGCGCGACAATCTGCCGGCCCCGCGCCCCGCGCTGCACCGCCTGCCCCTTGCAGGACGACTGCGCGGCAGCGCGCAGCGGTGACCCCGAGCAATTCCCGACGCGCGCAGTCAAGTCCGCCCGGCC
>JBDSZD010000176.1:0-3477 GCA_039925325.1 Sphingomicrobium sp. | reverse complement strand
TCGGCGGAGGATTTGCGTCCAATCGCGTCCATCTGCTCGAGGGCGCGCCTGGCTCGGGGAAGACGACCCTGGCCCTGCAATTCTTGCTGGAAGGAGCAAGCAACGGCGAAAATTGCCTCTACATCACCTTGTCCGAGAGCCGCGACGAGTTGATCCACATGGCCGGCACGCATGGCTGGGATCTTTCAGGAGTGGAAATCTTCGAGCTCGTTCCGCCTGAACTGAGTCTCGACCAGGAGCGCGAGCAGTCGATCGTTTATGCGTCGGACCTGGAGTTGGGCGAGTCGGTCCAATTGGTGATGGAGCAGATCGAGCGCATCGCACCTTCCCGGGTCGTCTTCGACAGTCTGTCAGAGATTCGGTTACTTGCGCAGGGACCGCTGCGATTCAGGCGACAGGTGCTCGCGCTGAAACATTATCTGGCGCTGCAGCGATGCACCGCTCTGTTCCTCGACGATCTCACCATATCCGAAACCGACCTCAGCCTGCACAGCATCGCCCACGGCGTAGTTCGGCTTGAACAAAATGCGCAGCAATATGGCGCCGAACGCCGCCGGCTGAGAGTTTATAAGATGCGGGCTCGAGCATTCCTTGGCGGTTTCCACGATTTGGTGATCCGCACCGGCGGCCTTGCGGTCTTCCCGCGCCTCATTGCGTCTTCGCATCCCGATGACGGGCATTCCAACCGGACTGCATCGAGCGGGGTGAAAGAGCTGGATGATTTGGTCGGCGGCGGATTGGATCACGGCACGACGACCTTAGTCATCGGTCCGTCAGGATCCGGCAAGTCGACAGTAGTCCTGCAGTTTCTGCGGGCGGCGATGGATCGCGGCGAAAAGGTTCTGATCGTCAGCTTCGACGAGACGGAGCGCGTGTTCCATCGAAGAGCGAAGGGCCTCGGCGTCGATGTCGATCGCTACATCGATCAGGAATTGCTGCAGCTTCGCCAGGTCGATCCGGCAGAATTGTCTCCAGGCGAATTGGCCGACCTGATCCGCGGCGCGGTTAAGTCCGGAGCGGGCGTCGTCGTGATCGACTCGCTATCCGGTTATCAGCACGCGATGGGTGACGAGCAACTCATGCTGCTGCAAATGCATGAGCTGGTAACCTATTTGAACCAGCAGGGTGTGCTGACGTTTCTGCTGCTCGCCCAAACCGGAATGATTGGCGCAATGCACTCCCCGGTCGATCTGACCTACCTGTCCGACTCGGTAATCCTGCTCCGCTTTTTTGAGGCGCGAGGCGAGCTGCGGCGCGCATTGTCGGTGCTGAAGAAGCGGACCGGGCGCCACGAGACAACGATCAGGGAGATGAAGATTCACGATCAGGGAATCGAAGTTGGGGAGAAGCTTTCGGCCTTCCGCGGCATCCTGACCGGCACTCCGGTGTTCGAAGGAAACTCTCCCGCAAGCGGACAAGATCTTGCGCGCAACGGCTGAACCCGCGCACAATCCGTTGCTGATAATCGCGCCTGCCGGGCGGGATGCTGCTGTGGTGGGGGAGCTGTTGCGCAGCGCTCGCATTGCCTATCAAGAGGATGCCAGTGGCGACCGCCTGTTTGCTGCGCTGTCAGACGGAGCCGCCGGCGGGGCGGTCATTACGGATGATGCCTGGGAGCGTATCGGCGCCGAGCGGCTGCGTACGGCGATTGAGGCGCAGCCTCCCTGGTCGGACTTCCCACTCATCTTGCTCACCCGGCGCGGAGAAGCGCGTCACGGGTCCCGGAGTCTGGAGGAAGTCGCCAACGTCACGATCCTCGAGCGACCGCTGCATCCCGCGACCCTCGTCAGCGCGGCGCGCTCCGCCTTGCGCAGCCGGCTCCGCCAGCGCCTGACCGCGCAGCATCTCGCCGAGCTCGAAAAGGCCCGTCTGGAACTGCACGATCTGGCCACGACACTGGAATCTAAGGTCGGGGATCGGACGCGGGATCTGGGCAGTGCCAATGACCGCCTGACTGCAGAGATCGCCGAGCGCGAGCGCGCCGAAGCGCGGCTGATCCAGGCGCAGAAGATGGAGGCGGTCGGCCAGCTGACCGGTGGCCTGGCGCATGATTTCAACAATCTGTTGACTGCAGTCGTCGGTTCTCTCGATCTGCTGCTTCGCCGAACCGACGATGAGCGTTTGCGGAAACTGGCTGGCAACGCACTCCAGGCAGCCGAGCGCGGCGCGCAACTCACGTCGCAATTGCTCGCCTTCTCCCGCCGCCAGCGATTGTCCCCCGCGGCTACTAACCCAAATGACATCGTCACCAAGATGGGCGACATTCTCAGCCGAACGATCGGCCCGCATGTGCGCGTGGAGACGCGGCTGGATCCGAACCTGTGGCACGCTTTAGCGGATCCAGCGCAGGTTGAGGTCATGGTTTTGAATCTGGCGATCAATGCGCGCGATGCGATGCCGGCTGGCGGCCGGATCACGATTTCGACCAGCAACATCCCGACGGTGGCGCCTAATCTCAGCGCGGACCTCAGACCTGGCGAATATGTCGCCGTTGCAATCGCGGACACTGGCGCCGGGATGCCGCCAGAAGTGCTCGCGCGCGCGTTTGAGCCATTCTTCACGACCAAGGGACCGGGACGCGGGACCGGGCTTGGTCTGTCGCAGCTCTACGGCTTTGCAAAGCAATCGGGTGGAACCGTGCGGATTGAAAGCAGCCCCGGCGCCGGGACGACTGTTACGGTGTATTTGCCCAGGACCACCGCGCTAGCACCTTTAGTCCCGCTGGACGCCGCGCGGACCGGGCCACAACATGCGATCAGCGTCCTGCTGGTCGACGATGACGATGCGGTCCGCGACGTGTGCGCGACGATGCTGGAAGAAATCGGGTGCCGCGTGGTCGCCACGGATGGCGGCGAGTCGGCACTCGCGCAGCTCAGGCAGCAGTCATTCTCGCTAATGCTGACCGATGTCGCAATGCCCGGCATTACCGGTGTCGAGCTCGCCGATCACGCGCGCGAGCTGCGCCCCGACATGCCGGTGCTGTTCGCCACGGGATATGCGGATTTGCAGGCCTTTGGAGCCCAATTGTCGGACGAGATGGTGATCAAGAAGCCCTATCGGCTCGCCGAAATCGCGGCGCGGCTGCATGCGGTGATAGGTGCCGACCGGGGCGACAATGTCGTGGATCTGAGGCGCTAGGATTCTGCGCAAGAAAAAGGCCCAGCGTTGCCGCCGGGCCTTTAAACCTTGCGCTGAACCGTTAGCCTTGCGTGCGGCTGCGCATCTGCATTCGCATCTGCCGGCGTTCTTCCATAGTGACCTGCCCGTCGTGGTTGGCGTCGGCCATGTCGAAACGGCGCAGGGCAGAGACCTGAGCTTCCTGAAGCGTCACGCGGCCGTCCTTATTGGCGTCGGCCATGGTCAACATCTGCCCGCCCATGCCGCCGTGCATCCGGCCCATTCCCGCCATACCCGGACGACCGGGGCCGCGCATCGCGCGATTGGGGTTGGCCGCCTGACGCTGTGCCTTCGCGGCAT
>JBDSZD010000175.1:0-6351 GCA_039925325.1 Sphingomicrobium sp. | reverse complement strand
TGAGCCTCCATCATCAACCGGTCCTGCGCGAGCGGATCGTGGCCGAGAATCTCGCCCTTGAAGACCCAAACCTTGACGCCGCACACGCCGTAAGCGGTGTGCGCCTGGGCCTCGGCATAATCGACGTTCCCGCGCAACGTGTGCAGCGGAACACGGCCTTCGCGATACCATTCGGTGCGGGCGATTTCGGCGCCGCCGAGCCGGCCGGCGCAGGTGATGCGGATGCCTTCCGCGCCAAGCCGAAGGGCCGACTGAACGGCGCGCTTCATCGCGCGGCGGAACGCAATCCGGCGCTCGAGCTGATCGGCCACACCCTGCGCGACGAGCTTGGCGTCAATCTCGGGCTTGCGGATCTCGACGATGTTGAGGCTGACGTCCGAGCTGGTCATCTTCGACAGCTTGGCCTTCAATTTCTCGATGTCCGCGCCCTTCTTGCCGATGATCACGCCGGGGCGCGCGGCATAGATGGATACGCGGCAGATCTTGGCCGGACGCTCGATCACGACCTTGGAGATCGCAGCCTGCGGCAGGGTCTTGATGATGAACTTGCGGATGTTGAGATCTTCAAGCAGCAAGCGGCCATAGTCCTGGCCCTCGGCGTACCAGCGGCTGTCCCATGTGCGGTTGATCTGCAGGCGCAGGCCGACTGGAGAGGATTTCTGACCCATTATGCTTCTTCCTGCTCGCGAACGACGACGCGAAGACGGCTGAACGGTTTGACGATCCGCGACGAGCGGCCGCGCGCACGGGTGGTGAAGCGCTTCATCGAGATCGACTTGCCGACGCTCGCCTCGGCGACGATCAACGCGTCGACATCGAGGTTGTGGTTATTCTCGGCATTGGCGATCGCCGATGCGAGCACCTTGCGCACGTCTTCGGCCATACCCTTGGGCGAGAATTTCAGGATGCTGAGCGCTTCCTCGACCTTGCGGCCGCGGATCAGGGTCGCAACCAGGTTGAGCTTACGGGCCGAACCACGAATGGTGGTTCCGACCGCGAGCGCTTCCTTCTCGCCGACTCTGCGCGGGGCGACTGGCTTGCTCATCAGCGCTTGCCCTTCTTGTCCGCAGCGTGGCCGGGGAAATAGCGGGTCGGAGCGAACTCACCCAGCTTCATCCCGACCATGTCCTCATTGACCGACACCGGCACGAACTTGCGGCCGTTGTAGACATTGAAGGTCAGGCCGACGAACTGCGGCAGGATCGTCGAGCGACGCGACCAGGTCTTGATCGGCGAGCGCTTGCTGGCTTCCTGAGCGGCTTCCGCCTTCTTCAGGAGCGACAACTCGACGAACGGACCTTTCCAAACGGAGCGAGCCATTATTTCTTCCTCGCGTGACGCGACCGGATGATCATCTTGTCGGTCGATTTGTTGTGACGGGTACGGGCGCCCTTGGTCGGCTTGCCCCACGGAGTGACCGGATGACGGCCACCCGAGGTGCGGCCTTCGCCGCCGCCGTGCGGGTGATCGACCGGGTTCTTGGCGACGCCGCGGGTCAGCGGGCGACGGCCCTTCCAGCGCGTGCGGCCGGCCTTGGCGAACGTCTGGTTGCCGTTGTCGGGGTTCGACACGGCACCGACGGTGGCCATGCAATCGGCGCGAACATAGCGCTGCTCGCCCGAATTGAGACGGACGATGACCATGCCCTTGTCGCGCCCGACGACCTGCACATAAGTGCCGGCTGCGCGCGCGATCTGGCCGCCCTTGCCGGGCTTCAGCTCGACATTGTGGACGATGGTGCCGACCGGCATTTGCCCGACTTCCATGGCATTGCCCGGCTTCACGTCGACCTTCTTGCCGGCAACCACCTTGTCGCCCGGAGCGAGGCGCTGCGGAGCGATGATGTACGCCTGCTCGCCGCCTTCGTAGCTGACCAGCGCAATGAACGCCGAGCGGTTGGGGTCGTACTCGAGCCGCTCGACCGTCGCGGCGACGTCCCAGGTCCGACGCTTGAAGTCGATGATGCGATACTTCTGCTTGTGACCGCCGGCGATCCCGCGCGAGGTGACGTGGCCCTTGTTGTTGCGGCCGCCGGTCTTGCGCTTGCCTTCGGTCAAAGCCTTGACCGGCTTGCCCTTCCACAGCGACGATTTGTCGACGAGGATCAGGCCGCGGCGGGCCGGGCTCGTCGGCTTATATGCTTTCAATGCCATCGGTTAGATCCCGCTCGTAATGTCGATCGACTGGCCGTCGGCCAGCGTGACGATCGCTTTCTTCGAGTCCGACCGTTTGTAGGGCGTGCCCTTCCACTTCTTGGTCTTACCCTTGGTCACGATCGTGTTGACGTTGGTCACGCTGACATTGAACAGCGCCTCGACCGCAGCCTTGATCTGTGGCTTCGACGCACCGCCGGCAACCTTGAACACGACGGCGTTATGTTCCGACAGCATCGTCGATTTCTCGGTGATGTGCGGTGCAAGCACGACGTCGTAATGGCGGATATCGACCGCCGCTGTTGGCTTCTTAGCCATTGAACCGTGCCTCCAGCTTTTCGATCGCGGCGCGGGTCAGGACCAGCGTTTCATGGCGCATGATGTCATAGACGTTGGCGCCGACGGCCGGCATCAGGTTGATGCCTGCCAAATTCGACGAAGCGCGGGCAAAACCGACATTGAGCGCGTCGCCGTCGATCACCAGCGCGCTTCTGCCGAAGCTGAGACCCGACAGCTGCTGACGCAGCTCCCTGGTCTTGCCGTCCTTGACGTCGAGATTGTCGAGCACGACCAATTGGCCAGAAGCGGCCTTGGCCGACAGCGCCATGCGCAGGCCGAGCACCCGGATCTTCTTGTTGAGCGACGGATTGAAGTCGCGCACGCGCGGGCCGTGGGCCTTGCCGCCGCCAACGAAAATCGGAGCGCGGCGATCGCCGTGACGCGCCGTACCGCCGCCCTTCTGGCGACCGAATTTCTTGCCGGTGCGTGCAACATCCGACCGCTCGCGCGCTCCGCGGGCAGTGCCGCGGCGCTTTTCAAGCTGCCAGGTGACGACGCGGTGAAGGATGTCAGCGCGCGGCTCGACCGAGAAAATCTCGTCGTTGAGCTCGATGTCTCCGCCAGCCTTGGAGCCGGTGTCACCACTCAGGGTTTGAACCTTGACCTTCATGACTAGCTTCCCTTGCTCTCGTCAGCGTCGCCAGAATCTGGCGTGGCGTCGCCGGCCGGAGCGTCGTTGGTCTCATTGCTCTCCGCCGCAGCCTCGGCTTCCAGCTCCGCAGCATTCTCGGGCAAGGCACCGGCTTCCTGCTCGGCCGCGATCGCTGCAACTTCGTCAGCACCCGGCAGCGCCGGAAGTTCGTGGACCGCGGCGTCGTCGACCAGACCGGCGGCAGGCGCTTCCTCGACGGGAGCGTTCTTGAGGATCAGCCCCGCAGGATAGGGCACGTTCTCGTTCATTGGCAGTTTGATCGCGTCCTTGACGGTCAACCAGCTGCCCTTGTGGCCCGGGACCGACCCTTTGACGAAGATCAGGCCGCGCGCGACGTCGGTGCGGACGACTTCCAGATTCTGCTGGGTGCGATTGCGGGCACCCATATGGCCCGCCATCTTCTTGTTCTTGAAAACCTTGCCTGGGTCCTGCCGCTGGCCGGTCGAACCGTGCGAACGGTGCGAGACGGACACGCCGTGGGTGGCGCGGAGGCCTTTAAAGCCCCAGCGCTTCATCGCACCGGCAAAGCCCTTGCCCTGCGTCACGCCCGACACGTCGACCATCTGGCCGGCAACGAAATGGTCCGCGCTGATGGTTGCGCCGACATCGAGGAGTGCATCCTCGGCGACGCGGAATTCACGGACCTTGGCCTTGGGCTCGACTTCGGCCTTGCCGAATGCGCCGCGCTGCGGCTTGGCGACATTCTTCGCCTTCGCAACGCCAGCGCCGAGCTGAACGGCGGTATAGCCATCACGGTCGGCCTCGCGGCGGCCGACGACCTGCAATTCTTCCAGCTGGAGGACGGTTACCGGCACGTGCCGACCGTCCGCCTGGAACAGGCGGGTCATTCCTACCTTCTTCGCGATCACGCCAGTGCGCATGATCCAACACTCCCATACAGAGGCCCCCGGTCAGACCGGGGGCGTGAAGCCCGTGAATATATGCGTACCCCGCTTGGGCTGTTCCTGCCCGAAGGCAGGATGCGGGGGACGCGTGGCCGGGTGTCCGAAGACCCCCGCGGTATCCCTATGTCGTTGCGCAAACAGGATCGCTCATGAAGCGATTCAACCGCTGCGCGTTGGCCCTTAGGCCAGTTTGATCTCCACGTCCACACCGGCCGCGAGATCCAGCTTCATCAGAGCATCGACCGTCTGCGGTGTCGGCTGAACGATGTCGAGCAGCCGTTTGTAGGTCCGCACCTCGAACTGCTCGCGCGACTTCTTGTCGACGTGCGGCGAACGGTTGACGGTGAATTTCTCGATACGCGTCGGCAACGGGATTGGACCGCGGATGAGTGCGCCGGTGCGGCGCGCCGTGTCGGCAATATCGCCGGTCGCCTGATCGAGCACGCGGTGATCGAAGGCTTTCAGACGAATCCGAATATTCTGCGTTTCCATGTCCCTACCGATGCGAAAGAGCCGAGGGCTGTTGCCAGCCCGAAAAACAAGAGGCCGTACCCGCTTCAACCGGTTTCCCGAAAGCGGACGACCTCATCTCTGATATTTGGTGACGGTGACGAATCTCCGTCTGTGGAGGCGCCTCTATAGAGGACGGGGGGTTAGATCAAGCCCTTGGGGCGGGATGGGCCAAGAACCTCCCCGTTGCAAAGCAATGGGGAGGGGGACCGCTCAGCCGCCAGGCTGAGTAGTGGAGGGGCCAGCCGCCGCTGAAGTCAATCCGCAATGGGTTGAAAGCAGGCCTTCACAGCTATGACAGACCTCTCAGCTATGGACGCCCGATGGAATGTTCCAAGAAGCTGGCGATCCGTCCGCGATAATCCGCATCGCGCAGCTGTCCCATTGCGGCATGACCACGTCCAGGGACCAGCCAGAGCTGTTTTTCGCCGGGTGCTGCGGCAAAGAGGGCGCGTGTCTCTGCGGGAGGCGTGGAGCGGTCCTCCTCACCGCCAATGACGAACACGGGCCCACGATATTGCCGCAGCGCTCGTAGTGGGGACAGGTCGCTGGGGTGAACCCCTAGACGGGGAATGGACTGGAAGCTCAAAAAAGGCTCGAGGAGATAGGCCGGAGCGGCGGGCAGGCGTGCGGCAATCCGATTCCTTATGGCTCGCCTAATATCTGGATAGACGGCTTGGAGCACCAGGCCTTCAGCCGGAACCGGGCCTGATTTTCCCAGCAGTGCAGCTGCTCCCCCCAGGGAGTTTCCAATAATGGCAATTCGCGCGCCCTTCTGTCGCCGCTTGAGCCACTGAAAAGCTGCTTCAGCATCCCTTGATTCATGGAGCCCGAAGGTTCGCTCGGCCACGGAGGACTCGCCATGGCCGCGGAAGTCTATCGTCAGCGCCGCATAACCGCTGCGGGCCAGCCAGGCGGCCGTGTCTGCTGTGGAACTTCGAGATGACTGCACGCCATGTAGAAGGAGAATTGCAGGCGAGTTCGGCCTCCTGCCCGGCCAATAGGTGCCAGCAAGTAGCAGCCCGTCGCGACTACGTATCCGCACATCACGCGCCGGAGGTTGAGGCGCGGCCACTTCACTGGCTTCCCCCGCCACCATTGCCGATCCAACAAACCAGCTGAGCGCAAGCCCGAGGGCGATGACAAGGCCCGAGCATAACATGATTTTCGACCGGGATGGCATCGAGAACAGCTAACCAGCCAGAGCAGTTAGTTCAACGTCACCTGTCCGAACGTCCGCAGTGCGTCGAAAGCAGATATTCACACCCCATTGTCACTGACCAAAACAAAGGGCCCGGCACTTCGTACGAAGCACCGGGCCCTTCATCATCCAGCACCCTGAGGCGCGAGACTTATTTCGTGATGGTGCCGACCACGCCCGCGCCGACCGTACGGCCACCTTCGCGGATCGCGAAGCGGAGGCCCTGGTCCATGGCGATCGGGGCAATGAGCTTCACGCCCAGCGTGACGTTGTCGCCCGGCATGACCATCTCGGTCCCTTCGGGCAACACCACTTCGCCCGTCACATCGGTCGTGCGGAAGTAGAATTGCGGACGATAGTTGGCGAAGAACGGCGTGTGACGGCCGCCCTCGTCTTTCGACAGGACGTAAACTTCGGCCGAAAAGTCGGTGTGCGGAGTGATCGAGCCGGGCTTGCACAGCACCTGGCCGCGCTCGACTTCTTCACGTCCGACGCCGCGGATCAGCGCGCCGACATTGTCGCCGGCCTGGCCCTGGTCGAGCAGCTTGCGGAACATCTCGACGCCGGTGACGACCGTCTTCTTGGTGTCCT
>JBDSZD010000174.1:0-3649 GCA_039925325.1 Sphingomicrobium sp. | reverse complement strand
AAATATATCAGTTTCGACTGCTACGGCACGCTCATACATATGCGCTTTTCGGAACTCGCGCGCGAGATCTTCCCCGATCGCATCGCTGAAGCCGACATGGAGCAGTTTCTCAAGGACTTCTCCAGCTATCGGTTCGACGAAGTGCTCGGCGCCTGGAAGCCTTATCGCGAAGTGCTTCACAATGCGGTTCAGCGCCTGTGCAAGCATTGGGGAATTGAGTTTCGCGCAGACGAGGCGGCGCGGATTTACGAGGCGGTGCCAAGCTGGGGCCCGCACCCTGACGTGGCAGCCGGCCTCGCGAAGATCGCCGACAAGATCCCTTTGATCATCCTGTCCAACGCCGCCAACGAGCAGATGAACCACAATGTGGAGAAGCTTGGCGCGCCCTTCCATTCGGTTTTCACCGCCGAACAGGCGCAGGCGTACAAGCCGCGGCTGCAGGCTTTCGAGTATATGTTTGATCAGCTCGGGTGCGGGCCCGAGCATTTCATGCACGTGTCGTCGAGCTTCCGCTACGATCAGAACTCGGCCACCGACCTTGGAATGGGAACGCGGGTCTTCGTCGGGCGCGGTCATGAGCCATCGAACCCATTTTACCGGGACGTCGAGATCCCGCACATCGGCTGTCTTCCGGCGCTGGTAGGTCTCTAGGCTTCGCGATGGCCCAAGGCTCGACCTCCTCCTATTGGCTGGAAACCGCTCCCCCGTTTTACGGTGGTGCCGCGGGGGTCATCAAGGGGCGAGGCGATGTCTCGATCACGGGGGGAGGGTTCACCGGACCTCTGGCCGCGCTCGCGCTCGAAAAATACGGCGCAACGGTTGCTACCCTGAAGCAGGACATGCTGCACTGATGGCGCAGGATTGGACCATCTCTCGGCGCGAGCTGGTCGGAGGCGCACTTGGCGCGGGCCTTGTCGCGACCGCAAGCGGGCTCCTGATTCCGGAGCGCCTGGCCGCACAAACCCCCCGCTACGGCGGGCGTATTCGTGTCTCCAGCATCGCGAGTTCCACCGCCGACACGCTCGACCCGGCGAAAGGTGCATTGTCGACCGACTATGCGCGTCTCAACATGTTCTACAACGGATTGACGCGCTACGATTCTCAACTGAATGCGCGGCTCGAACTTGCCGAATCCCTCGAAAGCAACAACCAGCAATTGTGGCGGGTCAAGTTGCGCAAGGGCGTGGTTTTCCACGACGGGAAGCCGCTGACCTCAGCGGACGTTGTCTATTCCCTGCTACGTCACAAGCTGCCAGCCACTGCCTCGAAGATGAAGGCAGTCGCGGAGCAATTTGCGTATGTCCGCGCCAATGGTTCGCATGAGGTTTTCATCCGGCTTTCGGGACCGAATGCGGACCTGCCCGCGATCCTGGCGCAGTCGCACTTCATGATCGTGAGGGACGGAACGACAAAGTTCGCGACGGCGAATGGCACAGGCCCGTATCGCCTCAAGGATTTCAGGCCCGGGGTGCGGACGATTGGCGTTCGCAACAGGAATTACTGGAAGCACGGCCGTCCGTATCTCGACGAGATCGAACTCATCGGAATTCCCGACGAGGTCAGCCGGGTGAACGCCCTGCTATCGGGTGATGTGCACCTGGTGAATGCGGTAAACCCGCGCTCGACAAAGCGCATCCGGCGTTCGGGCACGCACAACATCATTGAAACTCCGTCCGGCCTCTACACCGACCTGATCATGCAGCAGAAGATGCTGCCCACGGGCAATCCGGACTTCGTCCTGGCGATGAAATATCTGTTCGACCGGGAGCTGGTGAAGCGAGCGCTCTTTCGAAACTATGGGACGATCGGCAACGATCATCCGATTCCACCGAACCACCGTTACTTCAATTCGGATCTGCCGCAGCGGCAACACGACCTCGACCGCGCCAAATATCATCTGCGCAAGTCTGGACTTAGCGGCGTACGCCTGCCGATGTACGCGTCGCCTGCGGCGGAAGGGTCCGTCGACATGGCGTCGGTGCTTCAGGAATATGGTTCGCGCATCGGTTTGCGGCTGGCGGTCAACCGCGTTCCGTCGGACGGCTATTGGTCGACGCACTGGATGAAGCACCCGTTGAGCTTCGGGAACACAAACCCCCGGCCGACCGCGGACCTGGTGTTCAGCCTGTTCTTCAAGTCCGACGCCGACTGGAACGAGTCCGGCTGGCGCAACCCGGGCTTCGATCGTCTTCTGGGGGAAGCGCGCGGCGAGCCGGACGAAAGCCGTCGCAAGGAACTTTATGGCGAGATGCAGCGGCTGGTGCACCAGCATTGCGGCGTCGCGATCCCGATGTTCATCACGCTTATCGATGGTCACGACAAGCGGCTCAAAGGCCTCCAGGGAGTCCCGATCGGGGGACTGATGGGATATATGTTCGCGGATCAGGTCTGGTGGGACGGATGAGCGCGGCAAGCGTTTCGGCCCGAGCAGCAGAACGCAGCGCAGGCGGCTGGATCAGCGCGCTTCGGATGATTGCGGCACGGGTAGGCTATGCGCTGCTGACCCTGCTGCTGGTCTCGGTCGTCATCTTCATTGTCAGCGGTCTTCTTCCCGGCGACGCGGCCCAGGAAATGCTTGGTCAAAGCGCGACGCCGGAGGCGGTCGCTGCTCTTCGGCACCAGTTCGGCCTCGATCTGCCTGCTCACGAGCGCTATCTGAATTGGATCTACGGCATTTTCGGGGGCGACGCCGGCTATTCCATGGTCGCCAACATGCCGGTCAGAGCGATCATTGCCGACCGGCTGCCCAATTCGCTGATCCTGGCCGGTCTGACGACTGTCGTGGCGGTCCCGGTCGCGCTGTTCATCGGGATTTTATCGGCCGTCAAGCGCGGCTCCAAAACCGACCGCGGATTGAACATAGCGACCCTGTCGATGGTCGCTCTTCCCGAATTCCTGGTGGCGACTCTCGCGGTGCTCATCTTCGCAGTGCACCTCCGTTTGCTGCCCTCGATCAGCGTGACGACAAGCGATGCCAGCTGGGGCCAGTTCCTGCGCTCCTACGCCCTTCCCGTGATGAGTCTCATGATCGTCGTGGTTGCGCAGATGGCACGGATGACGCGAGCCGCCGTCATCGACCAGCTCAACAAACCCTATGTCGAGATGGCGACGCTCAAGGGCGTACGTCCACGCCGCATCGTACTGCGCCACGTTCTTCCCAATGCGATCGGTCCCATCGCCAACGCCATCGCGCTGAGCCTCTCTCATCTGTTGGGCGGAGCGATCATTGTCGAAACGATCTTCAACTATCCGGGATTGGCGAGCCTGATGGTCAATGCGGTCACCAGCCGTGACATGGCGCTGCTGCAGACATGCGCAATGATCTTCTGCGGGGCATATCTGCTGCTGGTCCTGATCGCCGACGTCGTCGCGATCCTGGCTAATCCGAGGCTTCGTGCACAATGAATGATGCGAGCGCCCTTACGGCCCGCCGTTCGCGCATCGCGTGGTTCGTTGCGAGACTGCCCCTCTCCGGGAAAATCGGCCTGGGGCTGGTCATATTCTGGCTGGTGGTAGCGCTCCTTGGCCCGCTGGTCGCACCTCATCCGATCGGTGCCTTCATCACCTATGACGTGTTTGAAGGCGCAGGCGCCAATCACTGGCTCGGCAGCGACTATCTTGGCCGGGATGTGCTCAGCCGGCTGCTTTC
>JBDSZD010000173.1:0-1635 GCA_039925325.1 Sphingomicrobium sp. | reverse complement strand
TGAGCTTCTGCGCCCAGTCGCGGCAATCCTCGCCCAGCGGCACTTCCTCCGGCATCCAGTGGATCTGCTGCTGACGCTTCCAATATTCGAACGCCCAGGGGTATTCGAACGGCTTGTACTGATTGCGTGCGGTGAGGAGGGACATGGTTCAGGCTCCTGTGAATTCGATGGCGACAGCAGCGCCGAGGACGACGGTGCAAATTGCAAGGGTGATGATCATCCAGCGGCGGCGGGCGGCGGCGAGCTCCGGCGCCAGATCGACCGGCTGGTTGCGGCGCGAATTGATAAGGGCGACCGCGAGCACCGTCAGGCTCGCCACCGGCATCGGACTGTCGATCAGCGCCGGCATCCAGCCCGCGCGCCCGGCGGCATAAACAAGGTAGATGGCGGCCGCGAGCATTGCCAGCGCGAGGCCTACCCATTGAACCCAATTGAATGGACGCCTCGCCGGACCCTGCCGCTCATAGGGGTTAGGGTCGAAGCCATGCTCCCGATAGCCGCTCATCGTTTCGAACTCCGCGCGCCGACGCCGAGGAAGACGATCCCGACGAAAAAACCGAAGTCGTACCAGCCGCCGTTGTTGGGGACGGCGTAGATCGACACATTGTCGCTGAACAGCGAGACGATCCAGGCGACCGGGAAGATGAAGCCGTGCCACACGCCGAGCCAGAAGCCCGGCGCTTGCGGCGCGACGGCCTGCGCGGTCTGCGTCGCGGCGCAAGCGGAGAGGGCGAGGCTGAGGACTACGAGAGCAAACGTCCTCACCCTCTCGCGGCTGCGCCGCTCATCCCTCTCCCATGGGAGAGGGAAGGAGGCGCGGAGCGCCGGAAGGGTGAGGAAGACGAAGCGCTTCATCGCCAGAACCACTTGCCGCCGGTCTGGCGGGCGCGGCGGGTACGGGCGCTGAACATGTTGACGTACATCACCATCCCGGAGACGGCGAAGAACAGCAAAGCGCAGCCGGACAGGATCGAGAGGATCACTCCGACCGGGCCGAACTGCTCGCCCGAATGGAGGTGGTGGAGCAGGCCGACGTTCCACGCGGCGGGCGGGGCCTTGAGGCGGCAGGTCATGGTGTCGGGGCAGGTGAAGCCGGCCGGGACTGCGGGCGCGGAGGCGGCGCTTTCGGAGCGCTCGAACCCGCCCTTGTTGACCAGGCTGCCAATCTGGCTGAGCAGGCCGGTGGCCGCGATCCACAGCATGAACACGCCGAACAGCAGGCTCAGCCAGCGGTGCCAGCGGCGCATCATTGCGCGAGTCCCGCGGCGTTGAGATCCAGCGGCTCGGTCGTGGCATAGCCGATCGCGAAGCCGCCGAGGATCAGCCCGAAGGCGGTGCTCATCATGCCCGCAATCAGCAGGATCGCATTGCGTGGGCGAACGTTGGCGCCGCCGCGCATTCCGGTGACGAGCATCGCAAGGCCCGCGATCAATGCAATGGCGCCGACTGCAACGAAAAGGATGTTGGTGGCGCTCACCCGTGCATCCCCAGGCCGGTGACTTCGAGCAGGTCGAGCGAATGGATGATCATGATCGCGGCGACGGCGAACATCAGCACCGCAAGCTGGCTGCCGTGGCGCGGATCCTCGCGACCGCGCTTGCGATACAGCCACACGCCCGCGCCGAAGATCGCGAT
>JBDSZD010000172.1:0-3193 GCA_039925325.1 Sphingomicrobium sp. | reverse complement strand
TAGCCATGAAGGCGTTCAAGTTCATTCTAGCAGGCGGCGCCGGTCTTGCGGCGTTGGCAGCTGCAGCGCCGGCGTCGGCGCAATATTACGGCGGCGGCAACGTTGTCGGTCAGGTTCTCGGCCAGATTCTTGGCGGCGGGCAGGGCGGATATGGCGGTTACGGCGGATATGGCCAAAACAGCCAAGTGATGGTGCAGCGCTGTGCAGCAGCCGTGACCGACCGCATCAACCGTCAGTATGGCGGTGGTTATGGCGGCGGATATGGCGGGTACGGCCAGGGTTATGGCCAAGGCTATGCTCAGGGCGGTGCCCGGGTCGTTGCGATCACCAGCGTCGAGCAGCGCTCGAGCGGTCGCCTGCGGGTCCGCGGCATGGTGCAGACCAATGCTTACGGAGCGGGTTATGGCGGTTACCAAGGCGGCTACGGCGGCTACGGCCAGGGTGGTTACGGCGGCCAGGGCGATCTCGCGTTCAAGTGCAACATCGATTATCGCGGCAACATCAGCGACATCGATCTCGACCGCGTGAACAATGCTTACGGCAGCGGCTACAGCAACGGGTACAGCCCCTACGGAAGCTATCGCCGCTACTAAGCGCGACGGCTGATCAAAAGAGGCGCGGGCGGTTCGAACCGTCCGCGCCTTTTTGCTGGCCGCTGCCCGTTCGCGGCATTTTCGGCCGTCTCACGGGAAGCGTCCGTTAACTCCTGAGGCTTATGCGCAGGCGCGAAGAGAGACGCCGCGATGAAGTTCGAGCCAATCGGTGACGTGAAGACCATTACCTCCGTCAGCCTTGCGGAGGTTGTGCAGGCATTCAGCTATGCGCTCGACATCACCGAGGGGCAGCCGGCGGGGCATTGCGTGCGAGCCTGCTGGATCGGCAGTCATATCGGGATCGCCATCGGCCTGGAGCCGGCTGCGCGCGAAGACCTTTATTACACCTTGCTGCTCAAGGATCTTGGCTGTTCGAGCAATGCCGCGCGCATCTGCGAGTTGTACGAGGCCGACGACCGGGCATTCAAGCAAGGGTATAAGACGGTCGGCACGAGCCTCGCGGCGACGCTCATGTTCGTGGCTCGCAAGACCGCGAGCGCCGCGCCGCTGCGCAAGCGCGCGGCCGCGATCGGAAACATCCTCAAGAACGGCGATTCGATCGCGCAGGAGTTGATCGTTTCGCGCTGCACGCGTGGAGCAGACATTGCGCGCACGTTGCGCTTCTCGGAGGACGTCGCGCAAGGGATATACCGGCTCGACGAGCATTGGGATGGGAGCGGCCGGCCGGGGCGGATGTCCGGGACCGCCATACCGCTTTACGCGCGGATCGCCCTGCTCGCGCAGGTCGTCGATGTATTCCACAGCCACGCGGGCACGGAAGCCGCGATCGACGAGGTCAAACGGCGAAGCGGGAGCTGGTTCGACCCGGAACTGGCGGACGCGTTCGTCGGCGTTGCGGGCGATCCGGACTTCTGGCGCGGGCTGGCATCGCCGCTGATCGACGCACGCCTCGGCGCACTTGGCTGCGCCAGCAGCGCGCGCGACGTCGACGAGGATTATCTCGACTCCATCGCCGCCGCGTTCGGCCAGGTGATCGATGCAAAGAGTCCTTATACTGCAGGCCACTCTACGCGCGTTGCCGAGCTCGCGCGTGGCATCGGGGAAGAGATGGGCGTGCCACTGTTCCGGCGGCGCTGGCTGTACCGGGCCGCGCTGCTGCACGACATCGGCAAGCTCGGTGTCAGCAATGCGATTCTCGACAAGCCGGGCGGGCTGAACGAGGAGGAATGGGCGTCGATGCGGAGCCATGCGGCCCACACGCGAGAGATTCTCGGCCGGATCAGCGTGCTCGCCGACATTGCGCCTGTGGCCGCGGCGCATCATGAGCGGTTCGACGGCAAAGGCTATCCGCTGGCGTTGAAGGATCAAGAGATCGGCCGCGAGACGCGCATCATCACGGTCTGCGATTTCTACGACGCGCTGACGTCCGAACGGCCTTATCGCGCGGCGATGTCGAGAGAAGACGCCCTGGGGATCATGGCGCAAAGCATCGGCACGGCCGTGGACGCCAGCTGTTTCGAAGCGTTGCGGGCGGTCACCGCTCCGCGATGACAGGTATCAGGCGGGCGTTCGGCGCTTGAGTACGATCATCAGTCCGGAGATCGCAATCACCACCATTCCAGCGATGCTCAATGCATCCGGTACGTGCCGGAAGATCAGCCAGCCGAGCAGCCCGGCCCACACCAGCTGAAAATAGGTTATCGGCGCGAGCACGGAGGCGGTCGTGTAGCGGTAGGCTTCAAGCAACCGCCTGGGCCGGATCGAGGAAGGTCCCCCCGGCCTCTTCGCCGCGGGTCCAGCAAATGATTGCGCGAAGTGGTTGGGATCGCGGCAGGCGCAGCTCGACATTCTCGCCAATGACAAGTTCGGCATTGGTCGCCACCCGAAATCCGGAGCTTGAGACGTCGAGCATATCGACGTCGATCGCGCAGCCATCAGCTTCCACCAAGGTCGCCGGCTGGGCCACGGCAACGCGCCGTTCGGGCCCGCGGTATCCCGGTCCAATCTTTCCCGACATTCTTCAATCTCCCTTTACGAGAGACGTCCACCACCGCATTTGGACTCGGTTCCGAGCCGAATGCCTAATCCACTCCTGCCGGAAACAGCTTGCCGCTGTTCCTCATCTGGTCACGTCCACTTTATTCAAGTTAATCGAAGGGCTGTTAACGCCCACACAGCAGAATGCGTGAATCAGAAATAAACGACACATTCAGGCCTGGGCAGGCCGTGCCCCCAGGTTGAGGGCCGTGCGCACCGCAGTCGCGAGTACGTCCGGTTTGACCGGTTTCTGGACCATGATCGCGTCCGGCACGCGGTCCCGCAATTCCTCGGCATATGCCGTGAGATAGGACCCACGACAGCGGGATTGCCGTCGTGACCAGGCTCATTCATGATGGGTTCAATCCCAAACGGCGATTCAAGTCGTTCAAACCTCTGCGATTCTTGAGGAGATCGCCTGTGCTTAGCCCTCGTGTTCGTAATGCGCTGATGATCGCCGCTGCTTCGGTGGGCCTGACCGGCTGCGTTGGTTTCGATCCTTATGGCGGTTTTGGCGGCGTATCCGTCGGCTATGGCAATGGCTACGGCTACGGCGATCAGTATGGCTACGGCGATCCGTACGGCTACGGATACGGATCGGG
>JBDSZD010000171.1:0-4269 GCA_039925325.1 Sphingomicrobium sp. | reverse complement strand
GATCAAATGGCTACGCCCCGCAATGCCGCGCCCCAGGTCGTCCGCCACCTGCGCTTGACCGACGTCAGCCCAACCAGCGCCAGTACCGCGAACGCGGCGAAAATCAGGAAGCCCGATTGGTAGGTCCCAGTAATTTGCTTGGCGAAGCCGAGCGATGAGGCGAGATAGAAACCGCCGATGCCGCCGGCGAACCCGACCAGCCCGGTCATCACCCCGATCTCCGAGCGGAAGCGTTGCGGGACGAGCTGGAACACCGCGCCGTTGCCGGTGCCGAGCGCAAGCATGGCGACGACGAACAGGGCCAGAGTCGTGGCGACACTCGCCGGGCCGAAGCTGACCCCGACCAGCGCGAGCGCGGCAACGACATAGACCACCGTCAGCGTCTTGATGCCGCCGACCCGATCCGCCAGCGCCCCGCCCAACGGCCGCACCAGCGACCCGGCGAAGACGCATGCGGCGGTGCAATAGCCGGCGATGACCAGAGACAGTCCGAACTGGTCGGTGAAGTAGATCGACAGGGATGCGGCCAGCCCCACGAAACCGCCGAATGTCACTGCATAGAAGAACATGAACCACCAGGCGTCCGGCTCACGCAATGGTTCGAGATAGGCCACCAGCGGTTTCGGCGCGGGCGCGTCGGGCGAATCCTTGGCCAACACCATATAAATCACGAATACGATCGAGAGCGGGATGACCGCCAGACCCAGGACCGAATTCCATCCGAACAAATTGGCCAGGGTCGGCGCGAACAGCGCAGCGAACACCGTCCCCGAATTACCCATGCCGGCAATCCCCATCGCCTTGCCCTGATGCTCGCCCGAATACCAGCGGCTGGCGAGCGGCAATGCGATCGCGAAGCTGGCACCGGCAAAGCCAAGGACCACCCCAAGCGCAAGCGTTGCGCCGAAGCTGTGTACCCCGAGCAACCACGCCGAGAGCAGGCCGAAGATGACGATCAGCTGATTGATCGCGCCGGATCGCTTCGGCCCGATCCGGTCGACCAGCAGCCCATTAACGAGCCGCAGAATGGCGCCCGCCAAGGTGGGGGTCGCAACCATCAGGCCTTTTTGCGCGGGGCTGAGGTGCAAGTCCGCGGCGATGCTCGGAGCCAGCGGGCCGAGCAGGACCCAAACCATGAAGGCCACGTCGAAATAGAGAAACGCGGCGATCAGCGTGGGGCGATGCCCGGCGCTCCAGAAGCTCGACTTCATTGCATTGATCCCCTTATGTGGAACGGTAGAAAGGTGGGTAGGTGCGCAGCGAAGCCACGCTTGAGATTGCAGCCGGATTCGCGAGCGCCACCGGACGGCGTCCTGACAATCAGGATTTCGGCGGCGTGCACATTGGCCCGCCCGCCGAACAGGCGATGCATGGAATAATCGCGGCGGTCGCGGACGGGGTCGGCGGATCGGCCGGCGGACGCGAAGCTGCGGAACTGGCGGTGCGGACCTTTATCGACGGGTATCCGGCACAGTCGCCGACGCTTGGCGTAGCCGAAGGCGCACTGCGGACTCTCAAGGCTTATAACCGCTGGCTCCACGCGATCGGTCGCGGCGGTGAGGCGATGAGGGGAGCGGCCTGCACCTTCACCGCGCTGATCATGCGCGGACGCGAGGCGAGCGTGGTGCATGTCGGCGACACGCGCGCGTGGCTGCTGCGCGGGTCGGAGCTGCGTCTGCTGACCGAGGATCATGTGTTGGCGCACCCCGATATGCGCCACGTGCTTTACCGCGCGCTGGGCGTAGACCCCGATCTGCGCGCCGACACGTTCGTGGTCGCCCTCGAGCCGCACGATCGCTTGCTCGTGACCAGCGATGGAGTCCACGGTTCGCTCAACGCACGCGCCATTCAGCGCCTGCTTGCAGCGCGCGGATCGGCGCAAGCGGATGCCGAGGCGCTGGTCGCCGCTGCGCTCGCCGCCGACAGTCAGGACAATGTCACTGCTTTGGTGATCGATGTCGTCGCGGTGCCGGCGCTCGACCAGCAGAGCATCGCGTCTGTGGCCGACCGCCTGCCGCAGATCCCGCCCCCGCGCGCGGGTGATCATATCGACGGAATCAGGCTCGACCGGCTGCTTAGCGACGGACGCTATAGCCGCAGCTTCGTGGCGACCGAGGGCGAAACGTCGATTGTGCTCAAATTCCCCAAGCCGGCTGCCCTCTCCGCCGACGGGGCTCGCGGCTCTTTCCTTCGCGAACAGTTGATTGGGCAAGTGATCGACAGCCCATTCGTCGGGCGCAGCCTGCCGCTCGATCCCGCGAAACAAAGCTGTCTCTACATCAAGCAGCCCTTTCATGACGGCGAAACGCTGGAGGCGCGTATCGCGAGCCGGCGGCCAGGAATTTCCGCCGCCATCGCCATCGCCATCAAGCTGGCGCGGGCCGTCGCGGCGCTCCATCGTTCCTCGGTCATCCACCGCGATATCAAGCCAGACAATGTCATGTTGCTGGAGCGCGGCGGACTGAAGCTGATCGACCTCGGAGTTGCCCGCCTGCCCCATGTCCCCGAATTCTCCGAGCAGGAAACTCCGGGTACCCCGAGCTACATGGCGCCGGAGATGTTCGACGGCGAGCGCGGCGATGAGGCCACCGATCAGTTTGCGCTTGGTGTTACGGTCTATCGGATGCTGACCGGCCGCTATCCCTATGGCGAAGTGGAGGCGTTCAGCCGGCCGCGCTTCGGAGTCGCGGCGCCGCCTTCCCGGGGCCGTCCGGAGATTCCGGCGTGGCTCGATGCCGTAGTTATGAAGGCCGTAGCAATCGATCCGACCAGTCGTTTCAACGATGTCATCGAATTGATTCAGGCGCTGGAAAGCGGCAGCGCGCGGGCCGCACCGATCCGCGCCCCGGTGCCGCTGATCGAACGCAACCCGGTGCTCTTCTGGCAGCTGCTGTCGCTGCTGCTCGGCATCGCGCTCGTCGTCGCTATTGCGCTTGAATAGTTTCGCCAAGTCATAGCCCAATGAAAAACCGCCACCGATCCCCCGCTCGCGCAGAGATCAGCAGCGGCTGTGCTGCAGTTCAGGCCACCCGGCACCGGGCAGCGATGTGGGTCGGGCTACACGGCGTCCCGAGTTCCGCAAACGCGAAATAATCACGTATGACGACAACGCTCCCCATTGGGGTCACCGGGGATCTCGTCGCTTAGCTGTCCACGCTTGGCTCCGGTCGGCCAACCACCCGTCCCGTGCATTCGCCAAAGCCGATGCGGACCGCGCCCTCCGTCTCGCACCACGCGCGGAGCGTCAGTTCGTCCCCGTCCTCAAGGAAGCTTCGAGTCTCGCCGCTCGCCAATTGCAGCGGGCGCTTGCCGCCGCGGCTGATTTCCATCAGCGAACCCAATCCATCGTCGCTGTCGGTCGACAAAGTGCCGGTGCCAATGAGGTCTCCTGGCTGAAGATTGCAGCCGTTCGACGCGTGATGAGCGACGATCTGGGCGGCGCTCCAGTACATGGCCGCGGAAGCATTGCCGTGGGACAAGATTTCCGGGGCAATTCCCCGGTCCCGCATGGTCTGGGTCGCGAGTGTGACTTCGAGCTGGATGCCCAATCCGCCGTCCGCGCGGTCGGCTTCATCGTCGAGATAGGGCAAAGGTCTTGGGTCGTCGAGCGGTCGCGTGAACAGCGGCTTGCGGAACGGCACCAGCGCATCGGCGGTGACGATCCAGGGTGAGATGCTGGTGAGGAAGTTCTTGGCGAGGAACGGTCCCAGCGGCTGATATTCCCAGGCCTGCAAGTCCCGCGCCGACCAATCGTTGAGCAGGCAATAGCCGGCGATATGATCGGGCGCGTCGCTTATGTCGATCAGCTCCCCAAGCGCATTACCCCGGCCGGCCCACAGCCCCAGCTCCAGCTCGTAATCGAGCCGACCGGTCGGGCCATAGTCCGGCACTTCGGCATCCGGCGGTTTGCGCTGACCGCTCGGGCGAATGACTGGTTCGCCCGACACCCGTACCGAACTCGCTCGGCCGTGATAGCCGATCGGCACATATTTATAGTTTGGAAGCAGCGGATTGTCGGGACGGAATTGTTTCCCGACATTGGTCGCATGGTGGATGCCGACGTAAAAATCGCTGTAGTCGCCAATCAGGCAGGGCAGGTGCATCATGACTTCCGAGCGGCCGATCAGGTGAACTTCGAGTTCGTCGCGAAAGTGTTCATCCGTCAGCAGATCGGACAGGCGCCGGCGCAGCGCGCGATGCGTTGAGGGGCCTCGAGCAAGCCAGGAATTGAGCACCGGCAACGAGAAATCATCGCGCCATTCCGCGTCA
>JBDSZD010000170.1:0-22391 GCA_039925325.1 Sphingomicrobium sp. | reverse complement strand
GCCCAAGGGCTTCACCCGACGCTATGGCAATTCGATCACCGCACGGATCGGCGTTGTCGCCCGCGACGGGCTCGACGCCTGTGTCTACCAGGGGACGGTGCCGCCGAAGAACGCGACGCCGCCGAAGTCCAGCAAGCCGCCGAAGATGCCGGGCGAAGAATATGAAAGTTTGCAGCCGCTCCCGCCACTCGAAGATGTCGTGCAGGAGCTGCCCGAGGCGCCGGAACCGCTCGCCCCTGCAAGCACGCCGGAAACGGAAGTGCCGCCCGAAGCCGAACCAGCAACAGCGCCACCTGTGTCCGACCCTCCCGACGAAGTGCCGCCCGCACCAAGCACCACCTGAGCCGCTACGGTCGTCCCGGGCGGAATTCGGCCCCAGCTGTCACGTCATCCCGGACTTGATCCGGGATCCACTTTTTCTTCTTCAAGTCATGAAGCGCCACAGACCCAGGCTCAAGGCTGGGGGTGACGTTCTAACCCACCAGCGCCAATCTCGGCGGTTCCTGCACCGAGATCTCTACGCTGCCCTCCCCTGCAATCCGCTCGATCTGTGACGCCAGTTCCGCGTCGACTTTGAAGTCGCGGCCGATCAGAAATTCAGCTGTTCCGCTCGTTGCCAACGGCACCGTAAACCGCAGCCAGCCGGTGCCGCCGTGTGCGTTCATCAGTGCCGGGGCGAGCAGCGCGGTCATCTGGGCGTCAGCAAGCCGCACATTCATCTGCAGGCGCGATTTTTCGGCCAGCTGTTCCAGGGGCTGAATGCGCTTGATTGCCACCCGCGGCGTTTCGTCGCCTTCGCGGCGGTCGAGTTCGACGGTCAGCAGCGCGCAGCTTTGCTGGCGGGCAGCATTCTCAAGCGCCTCGCATACCTCATCGTCGAACGCGGTCGCCACGAATTGGCCGGACGAATCGCTCAGCGTCGCCATCATATAACGCCGGCCCTTCGCCGATGTCCGCCAACGCGCTTCCTCGATCAGGCCGGCCATCATCGCCCCGGTTCGGCCTTCTCTGGCTATTGGCGTTGCCGCAATCTGGCTGAACGTGCGAACCTTGTGGGCGGCGAGAAGATGCTTGTGCGCGTCGACCGGGTGCGCGGAATAATAGAAGCCGAAGGCATCGCACTCGGCGGTCATACGCTCGGCCAGCGACCAACTCGCGCCCTTTGGTAGCCGGATCGGAACCACATCCGCCTCGCCGCCACCGCCGAACAGCCTGCCCTGCCCACTTACCCGCTGATCAGCGGCGCTGGAGGCATGGGCCAGGATCGTCTCTGCCCCGCCGAACACCGCGGCACGGTCTGGCAAGATGCTGTCGAACGCCCCCGCTGCGGCAAGGCTCTCAAGCTGGCGCCGGTTGAGCTGGCGCGGATCGACGCGCGCGGCAAAATCTTCGAGGCTGACGAACGGTCCGTTCGCTTCGCGCTCGCGCACGATGCTGTCCATCGCCCCTTCGCCAACGCCTTTCAAAGCGCCCAGCGCGTAGCGGACGCATTTTCCCTCTGGGCCGTCCTCGACCGAAAAGTCCGCACGGCTGGCGTTGATATCGGGCGACAAACAGACGATCCCGCCGCGCCGCATATCCTCGACGAACAGGCACAATTTGTCGGTCTGGGTCATATCGAAGCTCATCGAGGCGGCGTAAAATTCGGCCGCATGATGCGCCTTCAGCCAGGCGGTGTGGTAGCTGATCAGCGCATAGCCCGCGGCGTGGCTTTTGTTGAAGCCGTAGCCGGCGAACTTGTCGATCAGGTCGAACAGCTCGTTGGCTTTTTCCGCCTCGATCGCGTTGACCGCGCAACCCTGGATGAAGCGGGCGCGCTGATCGTCCATTTCGCTCTGGATCTTCTTGCCCATCGCGCGGCGCAGAAGATCGGCTTCCCCGAGCGAAAAGCCGGCCAGCACCTGCGCCGCCTGCATCACCTGCTCCTGGTAAACGAAGATTCCGTACGTCTCGCTCAGCACCTCTTCGAGCATCGGATGCGGGTAAGCGAGCTCCGCGCGGCCGTTCTTGCGGTCTCCGAACATCGGAATATTGTCCATCGGGCCCGGCCGATAGAGCGAAACCAGCGCGATGATGTCGCCGAATCCGGTCGGTCGTACGCCCGAGAGCGTCCGGCGCATGCCTTCGGAGTCCAGCTGGAACACGCCCACCGTGTCGCCGCGCTGGAGCAGCGCATAGACGTCGGGATCGTCCCAGCTCAGCGCCGTGAGATCGACTTCAACGCCCTGGTCGGCCAGCAGGCGCTGCGCCTCGTTGAGCACCGACAGCGTCTTTAACCCGAGGAAATCGAACTTCACGAGACCGGCAGCCTCGACATATTTCATGTCGAACTGCGTCACCGGCATGTCGGAGCGCGGATCGCGGTAAAGCGGCACCAGCTCGTCCAGCGGGCGATCGGCAATGACCACTCCGGCCGCGTGCGTGGAGGCGTGGCGCGGCAGGCCCTCGAGCTTCATCGCGAGGTCGAACAAGCGCTTGACGCCGGCGTCGTTGCGATATTCGCTGATCAGTTCCGGCACACCCGCGACCGGGCCTCCGGACTTGTCGCGACAACGCCCGAGCGTGCGTTCCAACGTCCACGGGTCGGTCGGATGGTTCGGGATCAGCTTGGCGAGCCGATCGACCTGGCCATAGCTCATCTGCAGGACGCGGCCGGTATCCTTGAGGACGGCGCGCGCCTTCAAGCGTCCGAAGGTGATGATCTGGGCGACCTTGTCGCGCCCGTATTTGCGCTGGACGTAGCTAATCACCTTGTCCCGGTGCGTTTCGCAAAAGTCGATGTCGAAGTCCGGCATCGACACGCGCTCCGGGTTGAGGAAGCGTTCGAACAGCAGACCCAGCGCGATCGGATCGAGATCGGTGATGGTCAGCGCCCAGGCGACCACCGACCCCGCGCCGGACCCGCGGCCCGGGCCCACGGGAATATCGCTCGACTTGGCCCACTTGATGAAATCCGCGACGATCAGGAAATAGCTTGCGAAGCCCATGCGGGTGATGACGTCGATTTCGAAATCGAGGCGGTCGGCGTATAGCTTCTTATCCTCCTCGCTGCGGTCGCAGACCCGGACGGCGAGACCAGCGTGCGCATCGCGGCGAAGCTGTTCATCTTCCTGGTCCGAGAGTCGCGGAAGGATCGGCCGCCGTTTGGGCGCGGACACCGCGCAGCGCTGCGCCACCACCACCGTATTGGCCAGCGCCTCCGGCAGATCGATGAACAGTTCGGCCATCGCGGCCGAATCCTTCAGCCATGCCTCGGGCGAGGATCGGACCCGGTCGTTGCTTTCGACATAGGCCGAATGCGCAATGCACAACAAAGCATCATGGGCGGCGTGGAAACTGGGGTCGGTGTAGGATGCGGGATTGGTTGCGACCAGCGGCAGGTCGCGCTCATAGGCCAGCTCGATCAGCGGGAATTCCGCGGCGTCCTCGATCGGATCCTGACGGCGCGCAATCTCGAGATAAAGCCGCTCGGGAAAAAGCCGTTGCAAAGCATTGAGATAAGCGGCGGCGATGTCGGCCTGCCCGTCCGCGAGCAGCCGCGCGACCGCACCGTCACGGCCCGCGGTCAGTGCGATCAGCCCCTCGCTTGAATCCTCAAGCGCACAGAAACTGACGTGCGGCTCTTCGCTGATCGGGCGATCGAGATGGGCTGCGGATGCCAGCTTGCACAGATTGCTATAACCGGCCTCGTCCTTGGCCAGCAGCACCAGCCAGTCGATCTGGCCGACTTGTCCCCCAATCTCCAGCGGACGCGCGACAGCAAGCGTCGTGCCGATGATCGGCTGGACACCCGACTTCTCGCAATATTCGCTGAACGGCATCACGCCGTACAGACCGTTGCGGTCGGTGATCGCAATCGCCGGAAAGCCGAGCTTCGCCGCCCGCTCCGCGATCGTGGCGGGTTCCATCGCGCCCTCGAGCATGGTGAAGGACGAAAAGACGCGCAACGGAACGAAGGGATGAGCCACGCCTCGAATATGCGCACTGGCAGCGGGACTTGGAAGCTGTTTCCGCCGACTTATCCCCAGATGAAACTATCAAGACAAAGGCGTTCCGAGGGGCTTGGACGAACCCACGTGATGGAAAAGCGGCCTCCCGATTACCCGCGATAGAGGAACCTGGTCGAGACCCATCATTTCGGTTGAAAAGCGGCTGTCCGCCGATCGATCGCGATTGTCGCCGAGAACGAATGCGTGGCCCGGGCTAATCTGCACCTCACCGAAGTCATCCCCTATCGAGGTCCCTTCGTCGTAGATGTAGTGCGCCTTCGTCTCGCCTGGAAACTGCTCCGCCAAACGCCGTACCACAATACCATCCGAAATCTCGGAGGCTCCCACAGGGCGCTGCCGGATTACCCGACCATTTACCCGTATGACTCCTGCAACGAGGCCGACGCGGTCACCGGGAAGGCCAACTATCCGCTTGATCCAAACATCTCCACGATCAGTACGGATGAGCACTAGATCACCTCGTCTTAAATTGGCTGGTCGCCCCATGTGCGCGATGAAGCGAGCGCCCTTTGGCAAGGTGGGTGTCATGGCTTCTGAGGGGATGTAGAAGCCACGGTAATTGCGCGCGTCACCGGTGAGCACGAAGCTGATGGCGAATGCTATCAAGACGGCGGCGATCACTGCCCACCACTGTGAGTACCACGGATGTCGACGCTGACGGCTCCTGCTGAAGCGCCATGACAGAATTATTGCAACCACATAGGCGGCCACACCAATTACAAAAAGCGACAGCAACACGGCGAAGGGAGCTGTGGGCCCTGCGTACAAGAACAGGGCGACGGCAGCATAGATCCCGTAAACGGCCACACCAAGCCGCCAAACGCCGAGTTTCAGCAGACCCAACCCGGGCGCGAGGATATTTAGGGCCGCGATCCCGACCCGTGCGGCGGCCGGCCTTGTTTCCGTCATCACGCCCCGTCCCCCCCTGCGAGACCCTATCAGCAGTTCACAGGGAGGCCAATTAGCGCGGCGGCGCCCATTGACCCGACATGATGTCGCGGATTTCCGCCACCCGGCCGCGATAGGCATCGGCGATGCAGTCGTCGGTTCCGCAGCGGTCGCGGAATGTCAGGAAGCGCGTGCGGGTTCGGTCGAGCATAACGCGTTCACCTGGGCCGGCCTGCCCCATCGCCTGGTTGAACTGCGACGCCATTTGGCGGTCCAACGCGGCAAGCCCGCTGTCCCGGCACACCGCCAGTTCGCCCCGCGTGCGGGCGTTGGCGCAGTTGAAGCTGGGACGCGCCGACGCACTCTCCAGCGGATCCGGGCGCTGCGGCTCGGGAGCTGGAGGAGGCGGAGGCGAAGGCGCAGGCGCAGGCATTGGCGCGATGTTCGGCGGCACCATTTCTCCGGGGCCGTTGTAAGTCGGATCCGCCGGATTGAGCGGCGGCGATGTGCCTGGTGCCGTGCGCGCGAGGGTCGCCAGCGGCGTAATGATCGCGTCGGCATTGCTCAACGTCAGCACATCGCCGCTCCCGTCGGCGGCGCGCTGAAGCGAATAATCGACGTCCGACGTCAAGGTCCGCCGGCCGCCGACAACCGCCACGCCGGGCGGAAGGTCCAGCGACAGTGAACCCGAGCAGGAGACTTGCCGCTTTTCCTCGTCTTCGGATTCGAGCACCGGGCGCTCCATCCGCAAGGCGGCATAGCCTGCCAATCGGTTGAACAAAGCCTGATCGCTTCCGCGGACCTGCGCGGCGCGACGGAAAAGCTCGCGCTTGATGAGGTCGTAGGTCGCCTTGCTGGAGCAGCGCTTTTCAGGATCGTCGGCGGCTGCGGTCGAGCTTTCATTGCCCGTCAGCTTGTCCTGATCCTCATCCCCGCCGCGCAGCAACAAAAAGCCGAGGATGAGCAGCAACGCCGCTCCCGCAATTAGCGCCAGATTAGTGGGGGTGAGCCGCCGCATGGCGCGCTAACGCCCCGCTCGCGGTTCGGGTCCATCAGTCAAGACGCCCGTCGTGCAGCCGGACCACGCGATCCATGCGCGCGGCGAGCCGTTCGTTGTGCGTCGCCACCAGCGCGGCGCTGCCTTCCTTGCGCACCAGGTTGATGAATTCGGCGAACACCGTGTCGGCCGTCGCCTCATCGAGATTGCCGGTCGGCTCGTCGGCAAGGATCAGCGGCGGGCGATTGGCGAGCGCGCGCGCGACCGCAACCCGCTGCTGCTCGCCGCCCGACAATTTCGACGGGCGGTGGTCGAGCCTTTTACCCAAGCCGAGCGTGGACAGAAGCTGTTCGGCCCTTTCCCGCGCGGCCGGATGGTCGGTGCCGCGAACGAGCTGCGGAAGGATCACATTCTCGCGCGCATCGAATTCCGGAAGCAGATGGTGAAATTGATAGACGAACCCGAGCAGGTCGCGGCGCAGCGCGGTACGGCCGTCGTCGTCAAGCTCGGCGGCTTCCTGACCATTGAGGCGGATCCTGCCCTCGAAGCCACCTTCGAGCAGGCCGACGGCCTGGAGCAAGGTCGACTTGCCGGACCCCGAAGGCCCGAGCAAAGCGACAATCTCTCCGGGCTGGATCGCGAGGTTTACCCCGCGCAGGACGTCGATCGTCACGTCACCCTGCGTGAAGCTCCGCCGCAGGTCGATGGTTTCGAGCACCGGGTTACTCATAACGCAGCACCTGCACCGGATCGGTTGCTGCTGCCCGGCGCGCTGGGAACAAAGTCGCCAGAAATGTCAGGACCAGGGTGACGAGCACGATCGCCAGCACTTCGAACGGGTCCGTCTTTGATGGAAGCTCTGACAAGAACCTGACTGACGGATCCCACAGGTTCCGGCCGGTGAGCAATTGAATGAAGTCCACGATACCCTGGCGGAAGAACAGGAACAGCGTGGCAAGCATCGCCCCGCTCAGGATCCCGACCATTCCGATCGTCAAGCCGACGGTCATGAAGACGTTGATCATTGAACGGCGGGTGGCGCCCATGGTTCGGAGGATAGCGATGTCGCGGGTCTTGGCGCGCACCAGCATGATCAAGGATGAGGCGATGTTGAAGGCTGCAACTAGGATGATGATGCAGAGCACGACAAACATCACCACCCGCTCGATTTCGATTGCTTCGAACAGCGCGGAATTCATCTGGCGCCAGTCGCTGATGATCCCGCGCCCTTGCACTTTTGGCTGAAGCGGGGCGAGGATGTCCTCAACCCGATCGGGGTCGGTCGTCTGGATTTCGATTAATCCGACCTGGTCGCCCAGCATCAGGAGATTCTGGGCGTCTTCGATCGGCATTACGACGAATGTCTTGTCATAATCATAGATGCCAACCTCAAAGACCGCCCCCACAGTATAGGTAACGATCCGGGGAATCGTGCCGACTACGGTTGAACGGCCGTCCGGGCTCATCAAACTGATCTCGGATCCGGGGAAAGCCCCAAGCATCTGCGCGAGACCAGAGCCGATCGCAATGCGGCCACTTCCAGGAGTAATCAGGCGCAGGTCGCCGCCCTTCACACCGTCGGTGATAGTGCGATTGGACCTCAGGTCCGCAACCCGCATACCTTGGACCACGACGCCTTCAGCGCGGCCGTTGGCCAATGCCATCAGTGGCTGCGAGATCATGGGCCGAGCCGAAGTGACACCGGGCGTCTTGGTGGCGTCGTTAACGAGTTGCTGCCAGCCTACCAATCGCCCGTCATATCCCACGATCACCGCATGGCCATTAAGCCCCACCGTTTTTTCGAACAGCTCGGCCCGGAAGCCGTTCATGACGCTCATCACAATGATCAGCGCGGCGACTCCGAGCGCAACCGCGCCAACCGAAAAACCGACGACGACGAAGATGAAGCGCTCGCCCTTCTCAGGGAGCAGGTAACGGCGAGCGATCATCCGCTCGTAGCGGTTGAGGATCATAACTCCCCGCGTTCCCCGGCGAAGGCCGGGGCCCAGGGCAGCGGGAACCGCTGCTTTGCAGCGGCCTGGACCCCGGCCTTCGCCGGGGAACGGTAAGTGCTCATGCCGTCAGCCTTTCAAGCGCGTCGGCGATGGTCAGTTCAACCTTGTCGCCACTTCGGCGGTCCTTCAATTCGACGGTGCCGCCGGCAATCCCACGCGGGCCAACGATCAGCTGCCAGGGCAATCCGATCAGGTCCATCGAGCCGAGCTTCACTCCGCCGCGCTCGTCGCGGTCGTCGTAGAGCGTTTCCACGCCCGCGCTCTGGAGCTTCGTATATAGATCGTCAGCGGCTTTCACCGTCGGCTCGTCGTCGCCGCGCATCGTGATCAGGCCGACTTTCCACGGCGCTACACTTTCCGGCCAGACAATCCCCGCTTCGTCGTGGCTCGCCTCGATGATTGCTCCGACCAGTCGCGACACGCCGATCCCGTAGCTGCCCATCATCGGCGTAATCATATTGCCGCCCGGACCCGACACCTTGAGCCCCATCGCGGCCGAATATTTATCGCCGAACGAGAAGATGTGGCCGACTTCGATGCCCCTGCCCGTCCTGCGCCGCTCCTCTGCAACATCGGACCAGCGCGCTTCGTCATGGGTCTCGTCGGTCGCGGAATAAGTCGAGCTGATCTGATCGAACAAAGCCTGCAGCCCGTCCGCATCGCCATAAGCGAGGCCCGATTGCTGCCAGTCGAAATCCTCGAATGCCGCATCGTAAAACACTTCGCTTTCGCCCGTCGGCGCAAGCACGATGAATTCATGGCTGAGATCGCCGCCAATTGGCCCGGATGCTGCTTTCATCGGCACCGCACGGATGCCAAGCCGCTGAAAGGTCCGCAAATAAGCGAGCATCTGCGTATAATAGCTTTGCCGCGCGCCCGCTTCGTCGAGATCGAAGCTGTACGCATCCTTCATCAGGAATTCGCGGCCGCGCATCACGCCGAAGCGCGGACGAACCTCGTCGCGAAACTTCCATTGAATGTGGTAGAGTGTGCGCGGCAGATCGCGGTAGCTGTTGACATCGTCGCGGAACAAAGCGGTCAGCATCTCCTCATTGGTCGGACCATACAGCATCTCGCGGTCGTGCCGATCGCGGATGCGCAGCATTTCCGGGCCGTAAGCGTCGTAACGACCGCTGCTTCGCCACAGGTCCGCCGACTGGATCGTCGGCATCAGCATTTCGATTGCGCCGGCGCGATCCTGCTCCTCGCGCACGATCTGCTCGATCTTCTTCAGAACGCGCAGCCCAAGTGGAAGCCAGGCATAGATGCCAGCGGCGGTCTGGCGCACCAGGCCCGCGCGCAGCATCAGTTTGTGGCTGACGATCTGGGCGTCGGCCGGGCTTTCCTTCAGGACCGGCAGGAAGGCTTGGGAAATACGCATGGGCGGCGCTCTAAGCGGAGCCCATGCCGCTGGCAATGCGCGCACCTGATGTTGCCTTGCCGACACAGCAGGCCAGCAAACATTGCTTTGACTTAACTCGTACGGTGACAAGCCGCCAATTTCATCTCACACCCTGCGCCTCGAATGAGCTGGCCTCCTGGCCCGATCTTCGGGGTGAATGCCGTGGGGGAACCGGCGTTCATTTGACCATGGGGGCTGACGAGCAATCGTCACGCAGGACGCCCGGACCGCTCGTCGGTCCGGGCGTTTGCATTTGCCGACGGCTCCGGGATCGTTCGCGACGGCTAGAACGAGCTCGGCCTACCATGAAAAAACCTAAAACGAGTTTGGTAGCGGAGGAGGGACTCGAACCCCCGACACGCGGATTATGATTCCGCTGCTCTAACCAGCTGAGCTACTCCGCCCCATGTCGACCATGTGGCGCGCCGGGAGCGGCGCGGGCCGCGGCGATATAGGTCGGAGCCCATCCCCGGTCAACGCGAGGAACCGCTGACGGTCGATCTCGTTAAGCGGGCAAACCGGAGAAGTGCAATGGACCCGTTGACCCCGCTCGATACCCTGTGCCGAATCATTCTTCGGGCGCGCGAATATGAAGCGCAGACGCCGACCGATTACGACGGCAACGAAGCCGCCGAAAACGTCGACGACGAAGGCGAAGCCACGCTGTCCGTTCTCGACGACACGATCAACGACAGCATCGAGGAAGAGCTGCGCGCGGCCTTCGAGGATCTCGGGGAAGATCAGCTGGCGGAGGTGGTCGCCTTTTGCTGGGTCGGCGCGGGCACCTATGAAGCCGCCGATTGGGACGAAGCGATGGAGGAAGCCCAGGACCTTGCAACCGGAAGCAATGGGGCGATCGAGGAACTGCTCGACATGCCGATGCTGGCATCCGTGCTCGAAGCAGGGCTGGCGGCCTTCGAGCTGAATTGCGACAACGTCGGTGACGTCAGCTAGAGTCTTTGGTTTACCGATACCGCACCGGCCCGCACCCCCACCCGGCCAACCCATTCAGTGTATTCTATGGGTTGGCCGGGTGGGGGTGCGGGCCGGTGCCGCTTCAATCAAGCGCTAAGCGCCGCGGAAGCCATAGATCGCCAACTGCTTCCAGGGGCCGCCCAGATATAGGTGGAGCCCAAGCCCGGAAATCGCCAGTGGCCGCGATCGAAAACCCATCTCCAATTGATGCATGAGCTCGCGCGCGGCGCGTGGCGCGACCTTGTTCTGGATCGTAACATGCGGGCGCCAGCCTCCGGAATCCTGCGCGCTGAGGAGGCCGTGGAGACCCTCGGCTAATTGTTCGCGGATTCGCTCGAGATCGTCGGAGATGATGCGATATGCGACGCCGCCACCAAGGTTCATCAGACCCGCGATGGCCGCATATGGCGGCGGGGAATTCGCCAGCGCTCCAAGCCGCGATCGCAGCTCTCGCTCGGACGACGGCGGAAGTGCATGAAACATCGTAAGATGCGCGTCCAACTGATTGCGATCCGGCGGAAAATGGCGGCGTCTCAGATCGTTCAACCAGGCGAAGTCGGCCGGTGCGATCTGTGCCGTGACGATCAATGCGCTCATCGATCCGGCCAGCGGTCGCGCTGGACCACAGCCTGTTGTTCGAACTGCGATCCGCTCATCGCTGCAACCAGCCGGCCGTCCGCGACATGCAAGTCCTCCCAGTTCATTCGCCGCAGCGTCTCTCCAACGCCCGCAATTCCGCCCTCGGCAACCACGACATAGGCAATGCGGCCGCTGGCGCCGCCCGCCATGGCGTCGACACAGGTGCCGAGTTCCTGGTCACAACCCGCGACCGTCGATCGGGTGAGCAGTGACACCGGGAACAACGCTTCGCCGGGCGTAACCCGGCTCGCTTCGGCCGCGGCGTGCGCGCCGTCCTCGACTTTCGCCTGGCGGCCGAGCCAGCGCCAGATGCCGAAGATATTGAGTCCGGTCATGACGATGTTCGTCCACACTAGCGCCGGCTGGCTCGTCAACAGCCCCAGCGCGAGCCAGGCGATCGAACCGATGGTGAAGATGCCGAAGCCATAGCCGGTGATCCGCGATCCCAGGTTCGATGCGGTCATGCAGGCGGCGAGGACGGTCGCGACGGTTGCGACCGATGAGGCGAGAGTTTCCATGCATGCGCAATGCCGAAGCCGCGCCGAAGGTTCAAATCTCCACCTGGCTCCCGAGTTCGACGACGCGATTGGTCGGAAGCTTGAAGAATTCCATCGCACTTTCCGCGTTGCGCAGCATCCAGGCGAACAATTTCTCGCGCCAGATCGCCATTCCCGGCCGCGACGACGCAAGCAAAGTCTGGCGGGCGAGGAAGAAGCTGGTGTCCATCATCTTGCACGACGGTCCGCAATCCTTGAGCCCCGCGAGAGCAGCCGGAACGTCCACGTCCTCCATGAAGCCATAGCGCAACATCAGGCGAAAGAAGCCATTGCCGAAGTCATGCGTTTCAACACGCCGTTCATCGCTGACATAAGGCACGTCCTCGATCCGGACGGTGAGCAGGATAACGCGCTCATGCAGCACCTTGTTGTGCTTCAGATTGTGCAGGAGCGCGTGCGGGACGCCCTTGGCCGAGCTGGTCATGAACACCGCTGTGCCGGAAACGCGCGTCGCGCTCGCCGCGGCCGATTTGATGAAGATCTCCATCGGCAGGCTTGCCTCCTGCATCCGGTCGATCATCAGCTTGCGGCCCTTGGCCCAAGTAGTCAGGAAGGTGAAGGCGATCGCTCCGACCAGCAGCGGGAACCAGCCACCGTCGGGCACCTTGAGCAGATTGGCGGAGAAATACGCCAGATCGACGCTGAAAAAGAGCACGAGCAATGTCGCGACCAGCAGCCGGTTCCACTTCCACATGCTGACCAGCACCACTGCGATCAAGATTGTGTCGATGAACATCGCCCCGGTCACGGCAATTCCGTACGCTGCGGCGAGACTCGACGAACTGCCGAAGCTGATCACCAGCACGATCACCATGATCATCAGCGCCCAATTGATGACCGGGATGTAGATTTGGCCTGCGGCGCTTTCACTGGTGTGGGTAATTTTCAAACGCGGCATGAAGCCAAGCTGGATCGCCTGCTGGGTGACCGAAAAGGCGCCCGAGATTACGGCCTGACTGGCGATGATCGTCGCTGCGGTTGCGAGCAGCACCAACGGCAGTCGAAGCATTTCGGGAGCGAGATAGAAGAATGGATTCTTGATCGTTTCGAGAGCCTGGGCGGGGGCCATCGACAGGATCATCGCGCCCTGTCCCATGTAATTGAGCAGCAAGGCCGGTAACACGAAGTAGATCCATCCGGCCTTGATCGGCCGCCGACCGAAATGGCCCATGTCCGCGTAAAGCGCCTCGGCCCCCGTGACGGCCAGGACGACCGAGCCCATCGCAATGAAGGCCCGCGCCGGGTCTCGCATGAAGAACATCACCGCATTCAGCGGATTGATCGTTTCCTGCATGATCATCGGCCGATCGACGATGTGGACGATGCCGAGGATCGCGAGCGTGGTGAAATAGACCAGCATTACCGGCCCGAACAATTGTCCGACCTTAGAGGTGCCGCGCTTCTGGATTGCGAACAGGCCGACGAGAATGGCGATCGAAACCGGGATCACATAAGGTTCGAAGCCGGCCTGGACTGTAGTCAGACCCTCGACCGCCGATAGAACCGAGATCGCCGGTGTGATCATCGAATCGCCGTAGAATAAAGCAGTCGCGAACACGCCGAGCAGGACGATCCCGCTGGTCCATCGGCGGGTGTCGCTGGTGGTCCGGTTGATGAGCGCGAGCAATGCGAGGCTTCCGCCCTCGCCCTTATTGTCCGCGCGCATGATGATCGTGACATATTTGAGCGTCACGATGATCATCATCGACCAGAATATCAGGCTCAATACACCATAGATGTGCAGCTGATCCGGGGTGATCTTGTGATGTCCGGCGAAGGTTTCGCGGAAGGCGTAGATGGGCGAGGTGCCGATGTCGCCGAACACGATCCCGATCGCGCCCACGGCAAGCTTCGCCAAGGGACCCTGAGCGTGTCCGGCGTGACCCTCGTCTGGAGTGTGCGCTTCGGCGCCCCCGGTCGCGGAAATGTTCATGCGGTGAAAATCTGCCTGGACCGACTGGGAAACCGGATCATAGAAGCGCTCGCAACTCTGCTCGAGCAGCGGCGCGACGCCCTAGCACCGGGGCAAGAGCCCTGCAATCGGCTGGGACAAGGGCTCGCACGAGGTCTATAGCGCCGCTCATTCATCATTATCGGAGCGAACGATCCATGCGGATTGGAGTGCCTAAAGAAATCAAGAACCATGAGTATCGGGTGGGGCTGACGCCCGCCTCGGTGGCGGAACTGACCGCGGCAGGCCACGAGGTGGTAGTCGAAACCCACGCCGGCAGCGGCATCGATTGCCCGGATCATGCCTATAAGAAGGCCGGCGCATCGATCCTGCCGAGCGCGGCCGAGGTATTCGCGGCGGCCGACATGATCGTAAAGGTCAAGGAGCCGCAGCCACAGGAGATCGCGTTGCTGGAGCCGCGGCACATCCTGTTCACCTACCTTCACCTCGCGGCCGACAAGCCGCAGGCCGAAGGACTGATGGCATCAAAAGCGACCTGCATCGCTTATGAAACGGTGACCTCGCGCAGCGGCGCTTTGCCGTTGCTCAAGCCGATGAGTGAAGTCGCGGGCCGAATGTCGGTCCAGGTCGGCGCGCATTATCTCGAAAAGGAGCAAGGCGGACGCGGCGTGCTGCTGGGCGGCGTGCCAGGGGTTGCACCGGCCAAGGTTGCGATCCTCGGCGGTGGTGTTGCCGGCGTGAATGCTGCGCAGATGGCGACGGGCCTGCGCGCCGACGTCACCATCTACGATATCAACAACGACCGCTTAGCTGAGCTCGACATGTTCTTCTCCAGCCAGATCAAGACGGCTTACGCCTCGCGGGCAGCCATCGCGCACGCGGTCGAGGAAGCGGAGCTTGTGATCGGCGCAGTGCTCGTGCCGGGTGCCGCAGCGCCCAAGCTGGTGACTCGGGAGATGCTGAAAACGATGAAGCGCGGATCGGTGCTGGTCGACATCGCGATCGATCAGGGCGGCTGTTTCGAGACCAGCCATCCCACGACCCATGCCGACCCGGTGTTCGTCGTTGACGGCGTGATCCATTATTGTGTCGCCAACATGCCGGGCGCGGTCGCCCGGACGAGTGCGTTCGCGCTCAACAATGCGACGCTGCCATTCGCGTTGAGGATCGCGAACATGGGAGCGGAAGCCGCGATGAAGGCCGATCCACACCTCGCGAACGGGCTCAACGTTTCAGCCGGCAAAATCCGCCATCAGGCAGTCGCCGAGGCCCTGGATCTGCCGTTCGACGCCGCGGCCTAGGCGGTTCGACCCCGTTAGGGGGTCCGTCGCTGGCGTTCCGCGGCCGGGGTTAGCGTCGCCACGCCATCCTCGACGAGCGGCCGCCAGCTCGCATCAGCGGGGGCCTTGGCGAGAATTTTGCGCCAAATCCCGACAGCGGCTGCCGGGTCGCCGGATCGCGCTAGCGCGAGTCCGCGGAAGAACGGAGGCGCCGGATGATTAGGCGCAAGCTGTCCGGCGCGCGCGAACGCTAATTCTGCGGGTGGCGTCATGACGCGCGCATGATCCACAAGTGCATTGCCGAGGCCGATCCACAGCATCGGGTCGTTCGGATGCTGCTGGATTGCCGAGCGCAGCAGGCCGGCGACGTCCGCGCTGTTCCCGTGTCGACCGACCGCCTCGGACATCCGCATCCAATGCTCATTCCCGCTGAATTCACCGAAGAAGACGTGACGCGCCTCACTCAGCGGGAATTGCTGCTCGACGACAGCGGCTCGGCGGGGCGCTCCCGCAAGACCCGGACGCCCCTGAAGGCTGTACCCGCAAGCGGCGATCAACAACGCCGCTCCGGCCAACTTCAGCATGGCGCCGGTCACACCCAACAAGCGCAGCAAGACCAGCGCTGCGCCGATCATCCCAATGAGGATCGCCCAGCCCATCATCTTTTGCGCCCAAAACGAATGCGCTTCCGCAGCAGCCAAGCGCCCGCGCCGAGCAACACAACGGGCGCGATCCACAACGGCCAGCTGATCGGACTACCCTGGGGACGATAGGTCACGGATTGGCCATAGCGTTCCACCAGCCAGGTGCGGATTGCTTCGGGCCTTTCCCCGGCGGCGATGCGCGAACGGATCAGATGGCGCATGTCGCCGGCAAGGTCTGCGTCGCTGTCGGCAATCGATTGGCCGGCGCAGACCAGACAGCGGATTTCTTCCATCAACGCCTTGGCTTGGGCTTCCTGACGAGCGTCCGGAAGCTGCTGGTAGGCCCAAGGCGCAGGCGGCAGGTTGCTGTCCGCGCGCGAAGGCGTAGCGATGAAGAGCGCCAAGCAACCCAACGCCGTTCGTGTCGAGCGAAGAGAAAAAGTGCCCGTCACCGCGCCTTCTCCAGCTCGGCGAGAACCACGGGGATGTCGTCGGGCATGATCGGGCCGACATGCTGGAAGCGAATGATCCCGCGCCCGTCGATCACGAAGGTTTCCGGAACGCCCGAGGAACCCAGAGCAAGCTGGACGCGGCTACGATCGTCCGCGCCGATGTTCTCGAAGGGATCACCGTGGCGTTGCAAAAAGCGGGCAACATCCTCCGGCCGATCCCGAACGGCGATGCCGTCGATGCGCACACCGCGACGACGAATCTCGGCGAGCACCGGCGCTTCGGCGATGCACGGCACGCACCAGCTCGCGAAGATATTCAACAACCGCGGCGCGCCCGTGGCAAGGTCCGTCGATCGGAGCGGCGGCTTGCCCGCAACTGCAGGCGGGAGCGCGAACTGCGGCACCGGCGTGCCGAGCAATTGCGAGCGCGTCACGCTGTCGCCGGGGTTCGCCAGACGCCAGACCATCGCCCCAATGACGAGCGCGATCAGCACCAAGGGCGCGAACCGGATCATTCGGCTCATTCTGCTTGCCTCTTCCGCCGGGCAGTCCATGCGCGGCCCCCGAGGGCGAGCAAGCCGCCCAAGGCGATCAACACGCCGCCGAACCAGATCAGGGTGACGAACGGCTTCCACCACAAGCGCACCTGCCAGCGCCCGTCGCTTTCGGGCTTGCCGATGACCGTATAAAGTTGCCCGTTCCAGAAGGTGCGGATGGCCGCCTCGCTGGTTTCGGTGGGCGGGTCGGTGAAATAGCGCGTCTGCGGTCTCAGGACGACAGTGCCACTTCCACGAGAGGCGCGGAGCTCGCCTTCGACGGCCGTGAAATTCGCGCCCGCCGTCGGTTCAAGGTCGTGAAGCTCAACGAGCCACGGGCCAACCCTTGTTTGCTCACCGGCCCGAATGGCGGTCAGCCGCTCCTGCGTGAACGCGCTGTCCGATGCGATCCCGATCAGGGCAACCGCGACGCCGAGGTGCGACAGGGCCATCCCCCAGGTCGACAGAGGCGTCCGGCCAATCTTGCGCCGAAACAGCGGCAGCAGGCTCGCGACGGCAAGAAATGCACCGACGGTGAGGCCGAGCCGGGGCAGCAGGGCAATGCTGGGCGCGAACAACATCGTCATCACCAGGACGACGGCGGCGGCGAGCCCCGGGATTGTCAGCTGCTTGAACACAGGCCGGGATTCGCGCCGCCAGCTCAGCAGCGGCCCGACGCCGACAAGAATTACCAGCAACAGCGCGATCGGACCCGCGACTGCATTGAAATAGGGCGCGCCAACGGACAGCTTTTCACCCGAAACCGCTTCGGCAAACAACGGATAGAGCGTGCCGACGAACACCAGTCCGAGGATGACGCTGAGCAACAGATTATTGACCACGAGGCCGGACTCGCGGCTCACGAGCTCAAACGGCGCGCCCTCCTTGAGTTTCGCCGTCCGAAACGCGAACAAGGTGAACGCCGCTCCGCAATAGATTGCCAGCAAAGCCAGCAGGAATGCGCCGCGACCCGGATCGACGGCGAAGGAATGGACCGAGGTCAGGATACCCGACCGCACCAAAAAGGTACCCACCATCGACATGGTGAAAGCGATCATCGCCAGCATCATCGTCCAGGCCCGCAATGCGCCGCGCGCGGCCAGCACGTTGATCGAGTGGAGCAAGGCGGTCGCAGCAAGCCACGGCATCAGCGAGGCATTTTCGACCGGATCCCAGAACCACCATCCGCCCCACCCGAGCTCATAATAAGCCCAATAGCTTCCGGCCGTGATGCCCAGCGTGAGCAGGGTCCACGCGCCCAGCACCCAAGGACGCATGGCGCGCGCGAGTGCCCGGTCGACGTCGCCGGTGATCAGCGCTCCGACTGCCAGGCTGAATGCCACCGACAGGCCGACGTAACCGAAATAGAGCGTCGGCGGGTGGAAGGCCAAGCCCGGGTCCTGAAGCAGAGGATTGAATCCCCTGCCCTCCGCTGCCGCCGGGCTCAGGCGGGCAAATGGGTTCGAGGCAATCAAAAGGAAAGCGTAAAACCCGAGCGACAGCGCCGCCTGACTGCCAAGCGCCGCGGTCAATGTGCGCTCCGGTAATGATCGGGAAAATGACGCCATGAACGCACCCGCGACGGCCAGCACCGTGACCCACAGCAGCATCGAGCCTTCGTGATTGCCCCAGGTCGCCGCGACTTTGTAGATGAACGGCTTGGCGGTGTGGCTGTTGGCCGCAACAAGCGCGACCGACAGATCCGTGCGTGCAAACAGCAGCAGTAATGCCAGCATCGCTATGGCGGTCAGCGCGCCTTGTGCGATGGTGATCGCGCGGATCGGTTGCGCCGCCTGAACATGGCCCCGAAGCTCGCCGATCGTCAGCAACAGCTGGAGCAATGACAGGCCCGCCGCCAGCCACAGCGCGGCCAGGCCGAGTTCCGCGATCACTGCCTGTGCTCCTGCGAAGGCAGGAGCCTAGTCCGCTGCTGCAGGCAGCGCCGGCGGCGCTGGTCTGGACCCCTGCCTTCGCAGGGGGACGGTCTGTTCTTCACCGATCCACCGTCTTGCCAACCGCGCGTTCGGCCGCCAGATTGCCGAGCTCGGGCGGCATGTAGCGCTCGTCATGCTTGGCGAGGATGTTGTCGGCGACAAAGGTGCGGCCGCGCATCCGGCCTTCCGCGACGACGCCGCTGCCTTCGCGAAACAGATCGGGGACGATGCCGCGGAACCGGACCGGCGTCCGCGCTTGCCCGTCGCTGACCGTGAAGATGATGGTGACGCCGTCGCCGGCTTTGCGAACCGAGCCCTGTTCGACCATGCCGCCGAGCCGGATGGCCTGCCCCGATCCGGCCTTTCCGGCGGCAATATCGGCGGGCGTGTAGAAATAGGCCGCGCGATCCTTGAGTCCCAACATCGCCAGCAACACCGCGGCAGTGACCGCAACCAGCGCTGCCAAGATCAGCGCGAGGCGCTGAGTCTTCGGCTTCATCGCCGGGTCAGTTCGTCGAGCCGAGACTCCGCGCGGCGCATTGCAGCAAAAGCCCAGGCCACCAACCCCGCCACAGCGACGCCAGTGACCGCATAAGCCGCAATGACGAACGCCCACTGGTTCATTCGGCCGCCCGGCGCCGCATGCGCCCCTCGATCTTGGTCTCGGCCAGCTCCGACCGCATCAGCATCAGCACCACAGCGGCAAAAATCGCGGTGAAACCGAGCATCGTCAGCGGCAGCGGCAGCAACATGGATCCGTCGATGCTCGATCCGCGCACCCCGATGCTTTGCCCCTGGTGCAAGGTGCGCCACCACAGCACCGAGTAATGGATGATCGGAAGATTGATCGCCCCCACCAGCCCGAAGATCGCCGCGCTCCGCCCCTCGCCGCCCCGTTCCCGCTCCGCCGCCGCCAGCGCGATGTAGCCGAGATAAAGGAAGAACAGGATCAACATGCTGGTCAGACGGCCGTCCCATTCCCACCACGTGCCCCAGGTCGGGCGGCCCCAGATCGATCCGGTGACCAAACACAAAGCCGCAAACACCGCTCCCGCTGGGGCGGTTGCACGCCCGGCAATTGCGGCCAGCGGATGACGCCACACCAGCTGGCTCAGCGATGCCGCCGCAATGCCCGCCCAGCCGGCCATTCCAAGCCACGCCGAGGGCACGTGAATATACAGGATTCGCACCGTCTCGCCCTGAAGATAATCGGGTGGGGTCAAGGTCAAACCGATCAATGCGCCGGCTAGGCTGAACGCAATGCCGACAACCAGTAGCCACGCGGTCGCGGGCCTGGCGATACGCAAAAAGCGCGCGGGATTGGCAAGGGCGTGCATGGGTTGGCGCTCAGGCGCGCCCGATCAGGCGCTGCGCCATCGCGTCGGCGACGGTCGCCGGGTCCTGCCCGGTCGCCTGACTTTGCGCCCAGATCTGCTCGAGCCTGTCGGGAATTCCCTCGATCCGCGTCAGCACCAGGCCGGCATCGCCGTCATCCAGATATTCGGTACAAATATTGATAATTCCGCCCGCGTTGATGACGTAATCGGGCGCGTACAAAATACCGCGATCGTGCAAACGCTGGCCGTCCTCCGGCAGCGCCAGCTGATTGTTCGCGCCGCCCGCCACCACCGCCACCCTGAGCGCCGGTATGCTTTGCTGGTCGAGGATCGCGCCCAGCGCACAGGGGCTGAGCACGTCCGCCTCCAGGCTCAGAATTTCCTCGGGCGCAACCACGGCCCCGCCGGTTGCGTCGGCAAGTTTGCGGGCCTTGGCTTCATCCACGTCGGCGATCGACAGGCGCGCGCCATCGGCGCTGGCATGCAACGCAAGCCCGGTCGCGACGCTGCCCGCGCCCTGGATGGCGACATGCAGGCCGGCGAGGCTGTCCTTGCCCAGCGCCCGGCGCACCGCCGCCTTCACGCCCAAAAACACCCCCAACGATGTGTGCGGCCCCGGATCGCCGCCGACATCGCCGCCAGTGGCAGGCAAACCCGCCACGAACTTGGTCTGACGGGCGATCTCGATCATGTCCTGGACGCTCATTCCGACATCTTCAGCGGTCACATAGCGCCCGCACAGTCCGGCGACGGCGCGGCCGAACGCAGCAAGCAATTCCGGCGTTTTCGTGCGCGCTTCATCGGCCAGGATCACCGCTTTGCCTCCGCCCAACGCAAGTCCGGCCATCGCATTCTTGTAACTCATTCCGCGTGACAGCCGAAGCGCATCGGCTAGTGCCTGCGCATCATCCGCATAATGCCAGAAGCGCGTCCCTCCGGCCGCTGGCCCCAGATGTGTCGAATGCACCGCGATGATGGCCCGCAGGCCGGTCGCGGTGTCGGTGATCATGTGCAGGTCTTCGTGAGCGTCGAAGTCGGCAAAACCCCAGGGGGTGGTCATAACAGGACCGTCGGGCCTTTCGAAAAACAAGGAATGGGGCGATCGACGGGGCTTGAACCCGCGACCCTCGGTACCACAAACCGATGCTCTAACCAGCTGAGCTACGATCGCCACGCATTGCGCCTTGGCCGAAGTGCTTGGCAAGGCGCGCCGGTGCATTAGGATTGCATGCCCTCGAAGGCAAGCGACGGAGCCACGCATGATCAACCCGACGATCGAGAAATTCGGCTATCCGACCACGCTGATCAGGGAATATGAGCATTGGGTCGTGCTGTTGCGTCCGGCGCAGGTGACGCTGGGTTCGCTGGTGCTCGCGGCCAAGTCCCAAGCCACGGCCTATGGACAGCTTTCCCGCGCCGCTTTCGAGGAGCAGGCGATAGTCGTCGCTGACATCGAACGGGCGTTGACAGCGTTCTGCAGCTTCGAGCGCATCAATTATCTGATGCTGATGATGGTCGATCCGCACGTCCACTTTCATGTGATCCCGCGCTATTCGAACGGTCGCGATTGGGGCGGCGTTTCGTTCCCCGACACAGGCTGGCCGGGACCGCCTGACCTAAAGTCGGCGGTTGCCCTCGATCCGGTGCAGATCAAGGCGCTCACGACGGAATTGTCGTCCTTATTCTAGGGCCGCTCGAGGAACCCAACCGCGCGGCCATGGTGGGCGCGGCAGGGATTGAACCTGCGACCCCACCCGTGTGAAGGGTGTGCTCTACCACTGAGCTACGCGCCCGCGCTGTGGCGGAAGGCCGCCCGCATAAAGTCGTGGCAGGGCCAAGTCCATATCGGACAGCCTTATTGAACGGCGTCTTTCAGCACTTTGCCCGGACGGAACTTCGGCTGGGAGCTCGACTTGATCTGGATCGGCTCGCCGGTGCGCGGATTGCGGCCGGTGGACGCCTTGCGCCGCGTGACCGTAAAGTTGCCGAAGCCGACCAGGCGGACTTCGTCGCCACGCTTGAGCGCCGACGTGATCACCTCGAGCATCGTTTCGACGGCACGGATCGCCTCGTTGCGGCTCAGCCCTGCGCGATCGGCCACCTGACCGATCAGTTCCTGTTTGTTCATACCCGTTCGGTCTCCCCGCCACGTCGAGACTCGCTAGACCGCGGCGCGCTACCTTAAGGCAAGAGTTGCGCCGCGAGTCTAGAGTCTGTTTCGGTTAGACTGCACCGCTTCAATCAGCTGAGCAGACTCTAGTGCCGAACGGATGCGCCTTCACTGGCTCCGGCAACGGCAACGGGCGGTTCGGCCGCATGCTCGTCGGCGTCGGTCCATTCGATCGGGTGCAACGGCGCCGATAAAGCGCGCGCAAGCACTTCGTCGATATGCGCGACCGGCACAATCTCCAGCGCGTCCTTCACCGACGCCGGGATTTCCGCGAGATCTTTCTCGTTCTCGGCCGGAATCAGCACCGTCGTGATTCCGCCGCGCAAGGCCGCGAGCAGTTTCTCCTTGAGGCCGCCAATCGGCAGCACGCGGCCGCGCAGCGTGACTTCGCCAGTCATGGCGACGTCGCGCCGCACCGGCGTGCCGGTCAACGTCGAGATGATCGCCGTGACCATCCCGACGCCGGCGGACGGTCCGTCCTTCGGCACCGCGCCTTCGGGCAAATGGACGTGGATATCCTTGCGGGTGAAGACGGTCGGCTTGACGCCATAGCTCGGGCTGCGCGCCTTGACGAAGCTCATCGCCGCCTGGATCGATTCCTGCATCACTTCGCCAAGCTTGCCGGTGGTCTTGATCTGCCCCT